>JAAYBK010000141.1 GCA_012718885.1 Ruminococcus sp.
ACACTACATCAAGGGCATGGTGGGCAAGGTAACTCCCCAGAGCAACGGAAAGCTCCATGTACAGGCATCAGACTTGCTTGCAAACGAGCAGCTCCATATCGATGCAGACATGGTAGTGCTTGCAACAGCTATCGAGCCGGACAAGACTGCCCGTCCTCTTGCAACAATGCTCACAACTCAGATGGACACAAATGACTTCTTTACAGAGGCACATCCGAAGCTTCGCCCTGTAGAGAGCGCAACTGCCGGTATTTTCCTCTCAGGAGCCTGTCAGGGCCCGAAGGATATCCCGGAGACTGTTGCACAGGCAAGTGCGGCTGCCGCAAAGGCTATTGGACTTCTCTGCAAGAACAGCATAACCTGCAACCCGTGTGTTGCTCATTCCGATGAGCTCATGTGCAACGGCTGTTCATCCTGTGAGAAGGTATGTCCCTACGGAGCTATCACATATATCGATAAGGAATTCAGAATGCCGGACAGAACAACAAAGGTACGCAGAGTCGCCAGCGTCAATCCTGCTGTTTGCCAGGGCTGCGGCGCTTGTACAGTTGCTTGTCCTTCGGGAGCGATGGATCTCAACGGCTTCTCTAACAGCCAGATCATGGCGGAGGTAGACGCAATATGCAAGTAAATGAGAATAAAGAATTTCAGCCGCTTATAGTTGCATTCTGCTGCAACTGGTGTTCCTATGCCGGAGCAGATCTCTCCGGTACCAACAGACTGAATTATCCTTCAAACGTAAAGATAATAAGAGTTCCCTGCTCATGCAGAGTGAACCCTATGTTCATACTCAGAGCCTTCCAGCGTGGTGCAGACGGTGTTATCCTCTGCGGCTGTCACCCTGGAGACTGCCACTACACCTCCGGAAACTACTTTACCAGAAGAAGAATGACACTTCTCTTCAGTATGCTGGACTTCCTCGGTATCGAGAGAGACCGCACCAGAGTTGAGTGGGTGTCCGCTGCGGAGGGAGCTAAGTTCGCAGCAACAATGAATGAATTCACCGAGGCCGTAAAGAAGCTCGGCCCTAACAGGAGACTGGAGGATCTGAGATGCAGGAAGCAATGATAAACAGAGCAAAGCAGCTCCTTGCCGACGGTACAGTAAGCCGTGTCATCGGCTGGAAAAGGGGCGAGTTTGCATATGATATAACTCCTGCCGTATTTGAGAGCGCAGAGGAGCTGGAGTCGGATTTTGTATTTGATGACTTCACAGCTGCAAACGTTTCAAAGTACCTGGTAAAGGAGAGCGCAAAAGAGGGTAAGGTGCTTGTATTCCTCAAGCCCTGCGATACCTACAGCCTGAACCAGCTTACAAAGGAGCACCGTGTGAACAGGGATAACGTTTATGTTATCGGCATTCCCGGCGGCCCGAAGCTGGATATCGAGAAGATAAAGGCAAAGGGCATCACAGGTATCCTCAGCGTAAAGAACGAGAATTACACTCTTAAGATAGAGACTCTCTACGGCGAAGAGACCATGCCTTTCAGCGAGGCTATACTTGACAAGTGCGCCTCATGCAAGAGCAAAAAGCACGTTACATATGACGAGCTCATCGGTGAGGACGGCGATATCCTTGAATCAAACCGCTTCGATATGGTAGAGCAGCTTGAGAACATGACTGCCGAGGAGAGATATAATTTCTGGAGGGAGCAGCTTTCAAAGTGTATCCGCTGCAATGCCTGCCGAAATGTCTGTCCTGCCTGCACCTGTGAGAAGTGCGTATTTGACAATCCTTCATCAGGCGTTGAGAACAAGGCTGCTTCAGACAGCTTTGAGGAGAATATGTTCCACATCATCCGTGCGTTCCACGTTGCCGGAAGATGTACAGACTGCGGTGAGTGTTCAAGAGTATGCCCTCAGAACATTCCGCTACACCTGCTGAACAGAAAGTTCATCAAGGATATCAACGAGCTTTATGGCGAGTATCAGGCAGGAGAGGACACAACATCAAAGGCTCCTCTCAACAGATACACATTTTACGACTGCGAAGCAAGCATCGTACATGAAAGGGGAGTTGAGTAATGCTGAGGATTTCACTTGATAAGATCGACAGCCTCTTCGCTGCAATAAGTGAGAAGCAGGCTCTTTACATCCCCACAGACCGTGCTGACGGAGCAGCCGAGTACAAGAGATACGAGGCCGGCATGAAGCTGAGCGATAAGCTCAACACAGTCCGCAGCGCAAAGGATTTCTTCTTCCCACAGACTGAGAACCTTGTGGAGTTCAAAATGGAGGGAAAGAAGATCGAGGTCAACGACATCCGTCAGGAGTGCGAGGACTTTGTTATCTTTGGTGTACGTGCCTGTGACGCAAGGAGCTTCACTATTCTTGACAAGGTTTATCTTGTTGAGCCGGTAGACAGCTTCTACAAGAACCGCCGTGACCACGGAACAGTAGTCACTATGGCCTGCACTAGACCTGCCGAGACCTGCTTCTGCCAGACCTTCGGCATCGATCCTACAGCTCCGGAGGGAGATTGTGCGGTGTGGAGCGATGGTTCATACTATTACTTCAAGGCTAATTCGGACAAGGGACAGGCTTTTGTTGATTCAATAGCATCACTTCTTGAGGAAGGCGATACAGCTGAGCTTGACAAGACTATTGCAAAGACAAAGGAGATCATGGGCAGACTTCCTCTTTCAAAGCTCTCAACAGAGAACTTCGGCGGAGACAAACTCAACGAGTATTTCAACTCTGATAAGTGGGGAGAGCTTTCCGAGAGCTGTCTCGGCTGCGGTACCTGCACATTTGTTTGTCCTACCTGTCAGTGCTACGATATAAAGGATTTCAACACCGGCGACGGCATAAAGCGTTTCCGCTGCTGGGATTCATGTATGTATTCAGACTTTACGAAAATGGCACATGGAAACCCAAGACTCACACAGCTTGAGCGCTTCCGTCAGAGATTCATGCACAAGCTGGTATATTTCCCGGCAAACAATAACGGCGAATTCGGCTGTGTAGGCTGCGGAAGATGTCTGTCCAAGTGTCCTATATCCATGAATATAGTCAAGGTAATGAAAGCATTGGAGGAAAAGTGATGAACAGTAACGATACATTGATACCCTATGTGGGAGTCGTTACGGATATTCGTATAGATACTCCCGATGTAAAGACCTTCCGTGTAGAGGCTCCCGAGGGCGGAAAGGTATTCGAGCATATGCCCGGACAGTGTGCTATGCTCTCTATCCCGGGCGTAGGAGAGGCTATGTTCTCCATAACCTCATCTCCCACGAACAAGGAGTTCATGGAATTCAGCATAAAGAAGTGCGGCTGCCTTACAAGCTGGCTCCACGCAATGGAAGTAGGTCAGATGATAACTATCAGAGGACCTTACGGCAATGCATTCCCGGTGGAGACTGAGCTCAAGGGCAAGGATCTGCTCTTTATCGCCGGCGGTATCGGACTTGCACCGCTCCGCTCGGTAATTAACTATGTCCGTGACAACAGAGCAAATTACGGCGATGTACAGATAGTATACGGCTCCCGTTCAAAGGATGACCTTGTTGATTACAAGGAGATAATCGATGAGTGGATGAACGACTCCGGAATCGAGGTCAACCTTACCATCGATAATCCGCAGGAGGGCTGGGACGGTCATGTAGGCTTTGTTCCCAACTATGTCAAGGAGCTTGATCCCTCTATAAACAAGACAGTGCTTATCTGCGGACCTCCGATAATGATAAAGTTCACACTTGCAGGGCTTAAGGAACTTGGCTTCAAGGAGACTCAGGTCTACACCACTATGGAGCTTCGTATGAAGTGCGGTGTCGGAAAATGCGGACGCTGCAACATAGGAAACAAGTATGTCTGCAAGGATGGTCCTGTATTCCGTTTTGACCAGCTTGATGAGCTGCCGGATGAATATTGATGATAAGGAGCTAAGGTAATGGAAAATATGATAAATGTTTACCTGTTCGGCAAGAAGTATCAGGTGCCGGCAGGACTTACAATAATGACAGCAATGGAGTATGCCGGCTATGAGCTGGTAAGAGGCTGCGGCTGCCGTAACGGCTTCTGCGGAGCCTGTGCAACTATATACAGGATAAAGGGTGAATCAGAGCTCCACGGATGTCTTGCCTGTCAGACAGAGGTACAGGAGAATATGTACGTGGCAACTCTGCCATTCTTCCCCCTTGAAAAGAGAGTATACAGCATAGAGGAAATCAAGCCTGACCAGCAGGTGATGATGCAGCTCTATCCTGAGATATATGCCTGCGTTGGCTGTAATGCCTGTACAAAGGCTTGCACTCAGGAATTGAACGTTATGCAGTACATAGCTTATGCCCAGAGAGGCGAGTACGACAAGTGTGCCGAGGAAAGCTTTGACTGTGTAATGTGCGGAGTATGTTCCTCACGCTGTCCTGCCGGTATCTCACATCCGCAGGTAGCAATGCTTGCAAGAAGACTCAACGGAAAGTACATTGCTCCCGAGTGTCAGCATCTTTCAGACCGTGTAAACGAGGTCAACGAGGGTATCTTCGATGAAAAGATCGCAGAGCTCATGGCAAAGGCTGTTGACAGCGTTCAGGAGCTGAAGGATATGTACAACACCAGAGAGATCGAGAAGTAAGGGGGAGCAGAAATGTATAAGATCGAAAAACTCAACGAGCTTGCAAAGGTAGTTGCTGAGCACAGAGCTGAGAATGCAGCTATAGAGCCAAGAAGAATGACTGCCGAGGAGAAGGACGACCTTCTGGCACACTTCCACCCCGACTATAAGCAGGACGAGTTCACAGTCCTTTCCGCAGGCGTGAACAAGGGCGACAAGGTTCCTACACAGCTTGCTGATCTCTTACAGGGCAAGAGCCGTATTGCCGCAGGTGACGTTGACCTCACAAAGCCTGATTATGAGACAGACGTACTAATTATTGGCGGCGGCGGAGCAGGTGCTTCCGCAGCTATTGAAGCTGATGAAGCAGGCGTAAAGGCAATGATCGTGACAAAGCTTCGTATAGGCGATGCAAATACAATGATGGCTGAGGGCGGTATCCAGGCTGCCGACAAGCCTAACGATTCACCGGCAATCCACTTCCTCGACGCATTTGGCGGCGGACACTTTGCTGCTAAGCCTGAGCTGGTAGCAAAGCTCGTAACAAAAGCTCCCGAGGCTATACAGTGGCTCAACAAACTTGGCGTAGAGTTCGACAAGGAAGAGGACGGCACAATGGTGACCACTCACGGCGGCGGTACATCCCGAAAGCGTATGCACGCAGCAAAGGACTATTCCGGCGCTGAGATCATGCGTACCCTCCGTGACGAAGTGATAAACAGAGGCATCCCTGTAGTCGATTTCACAGCAGCTATTGAGATCATCCTCGACGAAAACGGCAAAGCTGCCGGAGCTGTACTGATGAATATGGAGACAAAGGAACTCCTCGTAGCAAAGGCAAAGACAGTTATCATCGCAACAGGCGGTGCAGGACGTCTCCACTATCAGGGCTTCCCAACATCCAACCACTATGGCGCAACAGCTGACGGACTTATCCTGGGCTACAGAGTAGGCGCAAAGCTGCTCTATGCAGATACTCTTCAGTATCACCCCACAGGCACAGGCTATCCCGAGCAGATATTCGGTGCTCTCGTAACCGAGAAGGTGCGTTCTCTTGGAGCAAAGCTGGTAAATATCGATGGTGAGGTATTCATGCATCCTCTTGAGACCCGTGATGTTACAGCAGCATCAATTATCCGTGAGTGTACAGAGCGTGACAAGGGCATCGAGACAAATCTGGGCAAGGCTATCTGGCTGGATACACCTATGATAGAGCTTATCCACGGCGAGGGCACTATCGAGAAGCGTATCCCTGCAATGATGAGAATGTTCGGCAAGTACGGCATTGACATCCGCAAGGAGCCTATCCTTGTTTATCCTACACTTCACTATCAGAACGGCGGACTTGATATCTCTGACGACTGTTCAACAGGCGTTGAGAATCTTTATGCAGCAGGAGAAGTTGCCGGAGGAATCCACGGCAGGAACCGTCTCATGGGCAACTCACTTCTCGACGTTATCGTATTCGGTAGAAATGCAGGTATATATGCAGCTGCCAAAGCAAAGGAAACTGCTGAGCCAAAGGGACTTACTCTGGATCACATCGAGAAGTTCAACAAGGAGCTTGCTGCTGCTGGAGCAGCAGGGGAGACAGCTTCACCAATGCTCCTTCCTCACTATGCAAGAAAAGCAAAATAATGACTTACGGGACGCAGCTGCGTCCCGATGTCACGTATAATTAAAGAAAGAATGAGTGATAGATAATGGAATTATTTGACGGTATACTCAGTATAAAAGGCGTCACCTTCCTTATGATCTCAGTCATGGCAGTAGCTGCATTGGGATATATTCTCGGAAGAGTAACTATAAAAGGAGTATCTCTCGGAACAGCGGGAGTATTTCTCGTATCTCTTATCTACGGCGGAGTTTTCTACGACAGGCTCTCTGATGAAATGGGAGCAGCATTTGTAAAGAACTCTCTGAAGATCGTTGATAATCTCGGACTTATACTGTTTGTGTCGGCGGTAGGATTTATCGCAGGTCCGAATTTCTTCAGCAATTTCAAAAAGAACTTCAAGTCCTTCGTTGCACTGGCAGTTATAGTAATACTCAGCGGCGGACTTGCCTGTGCAGGCTGCATAATGGTCGGCAGAAACTTTACTGACCTTGACAACGACAATTTCACAGCTCTCATGTCGGGAATACTTTCCGGAGCCCTTACAAGTACGCCTGGACTTTCAGCTGCTAAGGAAGCAGCCGGACACGACCTCGAAGAGGCAGTATCAGTCGGATCGGGTATAGCCTATATATTCGGCGTTATAGGAGTTGTACTCTTTGTACAGCTTATACCTAAGATAATGAAGGCTGATATGTCAAAGGAGCGTGAGCTTCTTAAGGTCACTGAGAAAAGCGGAAAGCAGATGAAGTCGGAGAAAAAACTGATAAGCATGGATAGCTTCGGACTTATGCCATTTGCACTTGCAGCAGTTATCGGTATAATCTTAGGTTCGTTCAAATTCAAGAACTTCTCACTTTCAACAACAGGCGGTTGTCTGCTTGCAACACTTGTATTCGGACATTTCGGACGTATCGGCAGGATAAGCATAATGCCGAAGGATACTACACTGAAGGTGCTTCGTGAGCTGGGACTCATGTTCTTCCTCATAGGCTCAGGTATAGCCGGCGGAGCAAAGTTCGTAGAGTATTTCAAGCCGGTATACTTCATATACGGAATGATAATAACGATCGTACCAATGATAATAGGCTTCCTGTTTGCCAAGTACGTGCTGAAGCTCAGTCTCCTGAACAATCTTGGTTCGATAACCGGAGGAATGACCTCAACACCTGCTCTTGGTACACTTATTTCCACCGCAGGCACAGAAGATGTTGCAGCTGCATACGCTTCAACATATCCGGCAGCACTTATCTCTGTAGTGCTTGTAGAGCAATTTATCATAATGCTGTTTTAGCAGTAAAGGCCGTTCCTTATGGAACGGCCTTTGTTATTATTGCCAATTATCACAAGCCAAAATTGTGCATATCTACAAAAAGATATTATAGTTCGTCTTTTTATAAATGTAGAATCACTTGTTATTGAAAGAACTGAAAGTTCTGACAGCTTCGGAGAGAATGCCGGCAGATCATACGGAGCAGAATTATAATTGGAGGAATATTTATGAAAAGATCATTAGCATTTTTGCTTTCGATAACACTTTTATTCAGCGCAGCTTCATGCAGCGTCAGCGTAAGCAATTCATCATCAAGCAGCAGTGCTGGTACAGAAGAGGTATCAGCAGAAGAGGTTAAACTCACAAATCACATGACAGAGAACGAGCGGAGCAAAATATCAGTGGGAGAGCTGACTGTCTTTGATCATGAGCAGAAAGAGCAGGAATCCATAGTCCCGGAGGACGGCGTTTACATTGAGCTTTGGACTTATGATGACAATCTTGCGGATTACAAAAAGTATTATGAAGAGTATCCGGAGGCTTTTGATGGTATGTCGTTTGAGGAAGCTGTCGAGCTAAATGGAAAATACTTTAAAGAATTTCATGGAGGCTTTATCAACGGAGAAAACGTTTTTACATTCAATCTTGATCCGATTATCGGATATGACGGGGGAGAGCTTACGATAGATCAACGGCCGCCTGTATTCAGCATAACTGATGATGGAGAAAACTTTTATTATGTTGATGCGGATAAAAACAAGGTCCCCGAAGAAGAGGCTGTCGAAAGACTGACCAGATATTATAATGAGCAGCCAAAGATCACATTTGAGAGCTTTGAAGAGTTCAAGCCCTATATCAAGGAGTGTATAGACCTCAATATGGCTCTTTATCCTATGGAGAACCCGGAATATGAAGATGTATACAGAAAAGAATCCTATGATGAAGTTATAGAGCTTTGGGAGGCCGTTATCGACAAGAGCTATAAGACTCTTCCTGCTGGAACTTCAGATAAATGGTTCGCACAGTTTGATACTCCTGCGGAACCTGTATGGGAGATAGATCATGATAAGGTAGAGGCTATAGCGCCCTACGTCAAGGAGTATAACATCTACGACGAGCAGCTTGATACAAATTTTGTCGTACACGTAACACTTCCCCCGGATTATGATCCGGAAAAGACATACCCTGCCTTTGTTCTCACAGACGCTGTATGGCGCTTCAACAACTGTGCAGATATGCGTAAGTCAATGGAGGATGGGAAAGCAGCAGATGTTATCCTGATAAGTATTGGCTACGATTATTCTATAAACGGAGCAGATGACACGAACCGCATTAAGTATTTCTGTGACCGCTGCGGGGATTTTCTGAATTTCATTACTGACGATCTTATGCCTTATATGGGAGAGCAGTATAATATTGATTTTGGAGATTCAACATTTTTCGGACACTCACTTGGAGGAACATTTGCACATTACGCTGCGTTCAATTCAGACAAATATGAGAATCAGCCCTTCAAGAACTATATCATCGGCAGTCCTGCCTTCTGGTCGCCGGGATTCCTGCCCTATACAGACGGGGACGAATTCAAGCGTGAATACGGCTACTTTGATCGCAATGACAGCTTTGACAAGAGGCTATTCATATGCGGTGGAGCAGATGAGGATCCTGTCTACGAGGAGTATTACGGCGAGAATGAATCCACACTTGAAGGTATCGCAAGCCTTATGAAGAGACTTGAGGAGCATGGTGTGACAACAGCCGAGAGCAAGATATATCCGGATTCCGAGCATTACCAGTTCATACCGGAAATGCTGGTCGAGACCCTGGAAAAGTTCTATCCGGCTGAATGATAAGGCTGAAAATTAGTGTATCGATTATATAGAAGTCAAGCGTTAAATATTGAGGGAGAACCCTTTTGAAAAAGGGTTCTCCCTCAAA
>JAAYBK010000013.1 GCA_012718885.1 Ruminococcus sp.
ACTTCCACCTGCCGGAAAGCACCCTCATCATGCTGGTTTCTGCTTTCATGGGATACGACAACACAATGAATGCCTACAGAGAGGCTGTAAAGGAACGCTACAGATTCTTCAGCTTCGGCGACTGTATGTGCATATTATGATATGTATGGTATCACAGCGCAATAATTAGCCAAAAAAGATATTGCAGTTTTTTATTAGAAGTGCTATAATATAAAGAAGTGATGTAGTACACTAAAGAAGCCGGCTCTTTCTAACGTCGGCACGACATAATCATAATCATCAGAGGAGAATGGATAGAAATGGAACTTATTGATTATTTCAAGGGAGCTATAGAAACTTTAAGCAGTCCTATGGTCATATGTAACCTTGATTATAAGAT
Source organism: Ruminococcus sp. (assembly GCA_012718885.1). Lineage (GTDB taxonomy): Bacteria > Bacillota > Clostridia > Oscillospirales > Ruminococcaceae > Ruminococcus. The sequence goes on from JAAYBK010000013.1 coordinate 380, forward strand.
CATCTTCATGAACAAAGCCGCTAAGAAGAGATATCAGCCACACTGGAAAACTGAAATGAACGGCACTTCTATGCGCTGTTATTTCAATGAGGAAGACCTTTCAAAGCTGGATATGTCTATCGAATGGTTCAAGGAGGATATCAACAATAACAGAGTATTCGCCTTCCATGACGATGAGCAGAATCAGGATGTCTACATAAGGGCTATAAGAAGCGAAGACGGCACCCTTCAGGGCTTTTTTAATTACCACGAGTCCAGAGAGCCTGAAAAGGGAAAGGAATACGATCTGGACTGATAAATAAAATCAAGGAGCAATTATGTTTACTCTTTTAAAAAAAGACAATAAGGCAAGAAGAGGCTGTTTTGAGACCGTTCACGGCACTTTTCAGACGCCATGCTTTATGAACGTCGGAACTGCCGCTGCCATAAAGGGCGGTATATCCTCTGTGGATATGCGCGATCTGAAAACACAGGTGGAGCTTTGCAATACCTACCATCTTCACCTCCGTCCAGGAGACCACGTTATCAAGCAGATGGGCGGTCTTCATAAGTTTATGAACTGGGATAAGCCTATACTCACCGACAGCGGCGGATTCCAGGTATTCTCACTGGCAAAGCTGCGTAAGATAAAGGAGGAAGGCGTTTACTTCGCCTCCCATATCGACGGAAAGAGGATCTTCATGGGGCCGGAGGAAAGTATGCAGATACAGTCCAACCTGGGCTCAACTATCGCTATGGCCTTCGATGAGTGTATCGAAAATCCATCACCAAGAAAGTACGTTGAGGCCTCTATCGAGCGCACTACACGCTGGCTCAACAGGTGCAGGGAGGAAATGGCAAGGCTCAACAGCCTGCCCGATACCATAAACAAACACCAGATGCTCTTCGGCATAAACCAGGGTTCGACCTATGACGACCTCCGAATAAAGCACATGGAGGATATTGCTAAACTCGACCTGGACGGCTATGCTATCGGCGGACTTGCCGTCGGTGAGGAGACCTCGGAGATGTACCGGATAATCGATGTGGTCGAGCCGTTCATGCCCGAGAATAAGCCAAGATACCTTATGGGAGTCGGTACTCCCTCCAATATAATCGAAGCCGTTGCAAGAGGCGTGGATATGTTCGACTGCGTAATGCCAAGCCGCAACGCACGCCATGCAACTGTATTCACATGGAGCGGTATAATGCACCTGGGCAATAAATGCTATGAGACTGATCCACGCCCTGTGGATGAACAGTGCGACTGCCCCACCTGCCGGAATTTCAGCAGAGCCTATATCCGCCACCTCTTCAAGGCGCATGAACAGCTTGCCGGAAGACTTGCTGTTCAGCACAATCTCTACTTCTACAACACACTCACCGAAAAGATAAGAGAAGCTATTGACGAGGACAGATTCGAGCAGTTCAGGCAGAAATACTCCGAGCTCCTTGCCACAAGGATATGATTGGAGGAAACATGATAACCGCTATATTTGACATGGACGGCACCCTTGCCGATACTATCGCAGATCTTTCCGACGCCGTGAATCACGGACTGAGAGAGCTGGGGTATCCTGAACATTCCTACGAGGAGTACAAGCACTTCGTGGGCAACGGCGCACAAAAGCTATGCTTCCGTGCTCTTCCGGATGACCACAAGGATGATGCCGATAAGCTGCACAAGCTGTTCAGCGAATACTACGGAAGCCATTTCCTTGACAAGACCGTTATCTATGACGGCATTGCAGAATGTCTTGCTTCACTTGAAGCTTCCGGCGTACAGCTTGCTGTAGCCACGAATAAACCGCAGGATTTCGCAAGAAGCATCGCCTCCGCACTTCTTCCCAACGTTCGTTTTTTAAAGGTTCTGGGAGGATGTTCGGAAAGGCCTAAAAAGCCGGACAAATCTATAATCGAGGAGATACTTGACGGACTTCCCGCCGAGAATAAGGTCTTTATGATAGGCGACAGCAATGTTGATATATCCACCGGTAAAAACGCCGGTATCACATCGATTGGCTGCCTCTGGGGATTCAGAGACCGTAAGGAGCTCGAAAACGAGGGCGCCGACTTCATAGCCGAAACTCCCTCCGACATAACAAGTATTATATTAAAATAATATAAGCCTCGCATATGTGCGATACTCATATAGCGATTATACGTTAGGTATTGAGGGAAACCCTTTTGAAAAAGGGTTCTCCCTCAAACACCCTTCCTAAAACTTTCAGTTTTAAATTTTCCCCAGATAGGGCGCACCCATGTAATACTACATGGGTGCGCCCTATCTGGGGAAAATTAAGATTAAAAGTCTTTGGAAAGGGGTTCGGGGAAGAA
>JAAYBK010000142.1 GCA_012718885.1 Ruminococcus sp.
GATGTTGAGCTTGAAGTAGGTGAGTCAATGACAGTTACCATACCGGGTACAGATCATTATACGTGTGTCGTGATATTCGGATGCGGCGATGAATATTCATACGATATGGACGGCAAATCCATTGAGTTAAAGGAGATAAGCTGCGAAGACGGCAATACTACCTATGAGATCATTCCAAAGAAGCCCTGTAGAGGAGATGTTTGTTTCTCACCTTCGGATAATGGCTGGAATCCTATAGCATGTTTAAGCGTCCATACTCCTGAAGGTGACTTCATTGATTTGGATCTCGAAGAGCTCAGCGTTACCGAGGAGACAAAGGATATCGATGAGCCTGACAATGCACAGCAGACTCCAGAAAATGCGATAAGTATACCGGATGATGAGATGGCAGTGGATGAGTCAAGGACAGACTTTGAAGACAGAACAGGCATCCTTCCAATAACATCAAAGGTACAGGACAGTGAAGACGGCAAGGTCACTATCGTGATGGAGGGTGCAGATGGCAAGGAACTGGATTCATACACAGAAGCTGCTGCTACCGACACAGGTGAAATAACCTACGATGAGAACATGGTAAACCTGCCACAGACAGGCAACAACTCTCTTAAAAACCTGCTTCTTGCGGTCGGAGCATTCATGCTGACCTGCTTCGGCTTCGTAGCAGTCATGAAGTCCGGAGTCATCCGCCGTAGAAGAGATGAGCAGTAAGACAACGCCGGAAAAACAGAAGCCCGCAAAAAAGCAATGGGTCCTGTTTGCGGTAGGACTCATTGCAATGGCTTCAGGAATTGCAATGATAGTCTTCTTCGGCGGAAGAAAGATCTTACGGGAGTATCAGAAGTACAAACTGATGCAGGAGAATCCGGTCATAGAGATTGCAGAACTCGGGATAAAGGCACCCGTACTTGAAGGGACGGACAGCGCCACCATCGCAATGGCAGCCGGACACTTCACCGGTACCGGAGCCCCTGGTGAGGGCAATTACTGCATTGCAGCCCACAGCAGCACCATTTATAAGGAGTACTTCAACGAACTGAAAAACGCCAGAAAGGGCATGAAGATAACTCTCTTCGACAGACAGAAAAACAGATATGACTATACCGTGTGCGACAGCTTTATAGTTGCCCCCGCTGACACATGGGTGCTTGACGACAAGGGCGACAGCCGCATAACGCTCATCACCTGTACCGACAATGGTGCCCAGCGGCGAGTAGTGGTCGGAAAGCTTGACGGATAAGCGCAGTTTCATAAACCGTATATCAGAATGATTAATAGCAATCCCCGAGCCACTGCTCGGGGATTGCTGTATTAATGTAATAATGTTTAATAGATTCTTTCAATATACTTTCAAAAGCAATCAACGTCAGCCTGATTTACTATCGTATTGCATATTTCACTTTATTGCTTTACAGATTTGTACCCATGACAGAAGTTATTCAAATATACCCAGATTTGTCAGAAATGTCATACATGGCATTACATCACCATTTTTTCAATTTCTCCTCCCACTTTCTCTCCAGCATAAATCATTCGTTTAAGGCCGAATAACCTAAAGATCTCATCAATGTGTTCTGATGCAGCTTTTGACAGATCTAATGCTGCCTGAGTGCCCACATCAATTATATTTGTCATATCCGCATGGTATGAAGTTACTGCGGATCAATATATTATTAAGCGTTCCAACATCTTCTGTTATCTCGACCATAACCGTATATCAATTTTTGTCTCATTAGACACAGGTCAAATGCGTCAAGTTTATCGTCGGCGCAAAGATCGGCGGCTTTCCAGTTAGCAAGATTCGTATCGGGGATGGATAGCATCCACTTTTGCAGCAGAACAACATCGGAAATACCGAACTCTCCGTCGCCGTTGACGTCGCCCTCTATCGTCAGCGGAGCCCATTCGGAGATTGCTTTCACGGACGGTATCCACGAAGGTTTTATCTCAGACTGCTTCAGCGGAATGCAGACAACCGAAACAGTCGCCTCTTTTGTATTCGTCAGATGAATGGCTAGTTTTCTGTATTCGCTGTTGTCCTTCTGATTTGGAACTACCGGAGACGTTGGAAGAGGTTCGGCGTTCATTACTGTAAATTTACCCTCGCTGCCTACGAGACCTACCCACATCTTTTCTGAACCGACGATAACAACGGCGCTTCTTCCATCGTTAGATACCTCGATCAGTCCCTTCGTGTGAGCGAACCAGTATATATCGCCGGGCACATTAAGAGATATCTCGTCCTGAACGACAACGCATTCCTTGTCCTTTATCATTTTCAGACCACGAACGACACTTTTCGCACCGCTCGGCTCGTACGCTGCGGTCAAATCAACAACGGCGTAGGCTTCGTTCCCTCCGCTGAAATCGCTTATAAGGCATTCTGCGCCTTCCTTCTGATCGAGTTCTTCTGATGGATTAATTGTGAGCGTATTATGCCCTTCGGCTCTTATCCGGTAGGAGTACTGGCGATTCGGAAGTTCGTAATTCTCATTACCCAGATCGGTGAAGAATCTTGCGCCGTTGGACTCGATATAGAAAGAGCCTAAATCGTAGTGACCGTGATACTTATAATTATTTTCGCCTGTGTGAAGCGCTGCCACGACGCCGCTTTCATCCCATGTATTTCTGAAGCTGGCGTTCGACGCTCCGACTTCTCCCCAGTCGGTAGGACTGTCATGGGACGAATCTGTTATTTTATCTTCGTCTATCCAGAGAAGATCAAGATAATTAAAACTGTCGTTTTTAATTTTGTCGATGCGAACGGCCGATATGTCGTATGACTGAAAGTAATCGCCCAACCACAAGAGAACCGCCCAGCCTGTATCCCGGCTGTCGCCGTCGTCGCCGAAGCTGAATGATTTTGAAGCGTTGGAACTCATGTAGCGGATAAAATCGACGGATTTGCGGAGCCCTTTAAAATCGGCGAGGCCGTAGTCGGTCCCCGCAGCGCTTGTCAGCGAGGAGGAATATAAGCCGAGATAATAAGTTGCGTAATCCCAATAGCCGAGTCCCTCGCTGTACGTTCCGTCTTTTTCGCTATAGGCGCGGCGTACGAAAGAATACGCTTCCTTATAGGCGTAATCGAGTATCTTGGAAGCTATGTCTCGTGCGTCGGACTCGTCTCCGATTGCAAGCGCCGCCACTCCCATACTTCCGGTGCATACAAGCTTCCAGTTGTCTCCGGGATAATCCTGATACCATCGGTAAGTGCGGGTACGAGGCTTGTCCTCGAAATCTTCCATAGCCTGAGCAAACCCTTTTTCGATCGTATTTTTTCTTATATAAGACCTCTGATCGTCGTTCATCCAGTTATAGAGCCAGTCGTAACCGAGTGCGAAACCAGTTGTCATTTCGGCGGTATCAAGAAAATGGTTTGGATTCCAGTCCTTGAAATTACACGCAGCTTCAAGCTCGGCGTAGCAGCGCTTTGCGTATTTTTCATCGTCGAAGATATTGTACGCCATAGCAAGTGCGGCAATGCGCCGCTGTATTCTTTTCGACGTTTCGAGAAGACGTATCCCGTCGGGAATCTCGTATTGACATACAGAGGTTGAAAGAAGCCTGTCCGCTTCGTTGCGAAGCTTTTCAATAAGTATAGCGGTAGTCGAACCGTCGGCGATATGCGTTTTCAGTTTTGCAAATTTATCTTTCGACATAATAATACGCGGATGAGCGTACATTCCGTTTTTGGCGATTGTATCGGAGATTACCCGTTCTCCGTCTATATATTCGCCGTAGTTTTCCGTTTGAAAACCGTCCGGGCCGGAATGCTCCGCAAATGAGGCGCCAGGTATCGTATCGATCAACATTGCCAGTACGAGCAAAATACTTAAAAAAAGCTTTTTCATGACTTATCCTCCTTGAAATAATGATATGGATCCGTGGCTTTTATGATATAATTATACAGCTTTTCTACGGTGGGCGTCAACAGATATTAGGTAAGTTGCTTTTTTCAGGGGGTAAGTTGCATTTTGAGAAGTTCAGTCTTTAAAAGAACATCATTTTATTCGAGCGAAGCTTTAGTTCTTTTTAAAGTTGCAACAGAACGCCAAGTAAAAAAAACGGAACTGCTTTCAAAGCGCCGTCGTTTCAAACATTTGCAATAACGATCGAAATGTGGTATAATGTCGTAGAATGTGATCTGAATACGATCAGATCTATACCTAGCTACGACGTCGTTAAAGTAAGGAGATTTATCTGCGGGAACCTTTATGTCATACGGTCTGATACCGTACCGCTAAAAGCATCCCCACATAAATGAAAGATCCCCGAGCCTTAGCTCGGGGATTACTTGTATTTATTTACAGATTTCCTGCACAGACTTGTTTCATAACAAAGTTGCTTCAAATATATCCGGATTAGTCAGAAATGTCATACTTAGCATTACAGCATTATTTTTTCTTGTGCCCCCCTCACTTCCTCTTCAGCACGAATCATTGGTTTAAGCGCCTCCGCACATCAATCATAACGCCAAAGACGTCTGGACACCCTGCGGTTGCTTTTTTGCTGGCCTTCACAAAATTTTTGAAACCACTCATCAAACTCATCTATCGTGATCTCAAGACCATCATCTGTTCCGGCGTGATGCGGTAACGGTATAAACAGAACACCGTCGCCGTAGAATCCCCCTCTGCCAACCGTATAATCATACGAAGAAATCGTATAGATGAGTGCGTGCATAAACAGAATACAAGTATTCCATTCACACGTTTTAAGACCGACCGGCGTTTTGCAATGCAACAATGTATCAATACGATTAAGACAGCATATGAGCCTGAGATCCTCACGATCCATATCGAATAATCCGATATATTGGCTGAAATACGCCCAAACGTCTTTGTAATATGACTTGAATGCATCAATGCTGAAATCTGTATCATGCAATAATATCAAGGAAAGCCGTTCTGATTTGTGCAGTAAAGCCTTTCGCTTATCAATGCGTTCTGCGTCAGGGGCAAACTGTGCATGGATATACGACCGTGTAATGGCTGCAAAATCTCCGAAAAAACCACGAATGATCAGGCGCTCTTCCAGTCTGTTATACGATTCTTTCTCTGATGAAGTCATCATGAAACGCTTGCCCGATTCGCAAAACACATTGAAAAGAAGAATCAATTCGTCCTGTGTTTTCTCTCTTCCTGCAAGTTCGTGTACATCGTCCACCAGAAGAACATCTGCCTGCAAATACTGTTTACGGAACTTTTCTGCTGTACCACCGTTACTGATGATATTTGTAAGAGAGGACACCATATCCGCTGTTGTTGTTAGAAAAACATGAAGCTCAGGTGAATTCTGCTCAATTGCATTTTTTACAGCATAGAGCAGATGCGTCTTGCCTGTTGCAGTTCCTCCGAACAACGCCACAGGCTTAGAATCCGCATTTTCTGCAAACTGATTTACTTTCTCAAAGGCTTTACTATTATCTTTGGTGACCTCAAAGTTGTCGAATGAATACTGCACACCTTTAAATATCATATTCATTTCTCTGCTCCTTATCGCTCACTGCGTATTCGACATTGATTAAGAATTAGCAATACGAGCCCACTTCTGGAATCTCTCGCTATTAAGTAATTTCAGTATATCATTGAAAGTGTCTTCTGATTTTGTTTTGTTCTCAAAACCGCCCCCTGCTAATGATTCACTTTCTAAAGGATTCTTATCGCCTCGTGCCATTCCGTTATCGAGTTTAAATCTATTTTGCAATTCTGTATCAATATTATTATTTTCCAAATGGACATCAATTCTTAATTCCTTATCGCACACAAGGCTACTACTCCATAAAATCTCAAAGTGGAATCCAATTTTCTCCCATTTCTTTTTACATTCATCTTCTTTTGGCGCAAGCTGTATGTACTTTTCTTTATTTTCACAAGGGTTGTTCAGAATAATATACCCCTCATTTTCAAACCTGTATTTTAGCCATTCAATTACATCAGCAGACACTCTGTTAAATTCGGATTCAGCAGATTGAATAAGGTCTATATTATTAGCATATAGTATTGCATTTTCAGTTATTTTAGGAAATTCACCTTTTTTCATATATAAGCACTCCTTTATATATAGCATGAACTGTTCAAGCATAATCTTTTTAAATGAATTAGGATATTTGAGAAGATCGATTTCATCTAATTTATTGTATAGTTGCGTGTATGTGACATTATCAAAAAAAACTGACTTTGTGATGTTTTGTTCAGGATGAAGATAAATACCGATACATTCCTTATTTGGCGCAAGATTTTCCATGCTTTCTTTGTAGTCTGATGTCTGGTTCTCTTGTTCGCCAGACCATATTTTATTCTCAATACCTATCAGAAAGTTTTTAGAGTCAATCAAAACATCTATTCTGCGTCCGTTTTTAAAAACATATTCGGTGTACACATTTTTGATATCATTTTCTTCGACTATATCCGAACCACTTAATGCGTTCAGAATTTTCCAGCCGAAGTCCTTTTGTCTTAGAAGATAAGCAAGCCATTTTGTTATGTAGACTTCTTTGTACTGAATACCAAACACTTCAGGGATTGTATGGACTACGTTGCCTGTTTCGGTTCCCCTCAGTTTTTCAATAAATTCCATAAATTTCTTATCCGTTTCATCCATTTTGCACATCCTCCTCCAAATCTACATCATACGGCATATCAATGACGCATTCAAGTTCCTCTGCATTATCAATGGAAATCCCTTCGTCTTTGATATACCACAATACATGATTCAAAATACTGCTGTAAACTCCGTAATCCGGCTCCTTTTCGCCCTCACGGTAGCAGTGCAGTATCGACTCAATTGGCATATCATCCTGTTCTTCTTCGTCAAACTCAAACTCAACAGCATCACGGAAGAATAGTTTCAGCCCCGGTACATGGACATTATAGTCATATTCGCAGACCATACTGCGTCCCCAACCGAGCGATTCCTCTGTCGGGTGAACCTCATAGGTTCGCAACGGACCTTTTACTGCCTCACTCAGTCGATAAACCATATCATCGACCTCTGATAACTTACATCTGAATTCCATATACCATCCCTCCTGTTATCTCAATGCGCCCCACTTCTCATGCGCTGCGCATCCGCCGTTTGCCTGTCTTGTTTGTTGCCAGGCACCTGACTTCCGGTTCAGGCATTTGCCTGTAGCCATCGGGTTGCTGACCTCAAGCCTTGAGCCAAAATGATCGCAAATTCTCCGCACACCTGACCAGCAGGAACAGGTGGCACAATACTTCGAATCGCAGGTGTACTGATATATAAGCATTCCTCCTGTTAAAAAGCACTCTTTCTCTTTATGCTGCCATTATAGCACATAAAAATCTTAATTTCGAAGATGTGGGCTGCTAAACAGATGATTTTCCTTTTATACCAACCCCATAGCATTAGAAGCGCACATAGTGTATGCAACATTGCTGATCGTCTTGTGTTTTTCTTTGTAATTCTATTATACCACGGCTGATGCACCAAAAAAGGGACACTCAGACTTCATATTTTTTTAGAGCATTTCGCAGTGTTTCAGCTATCATTTTACGTAAATTTACCGGTGATAAGACCTCAACAGCATCAGAAAACCGCACCGCCCAGTGAAGCATAGAGGATTCGCTTGCATCAACATGAACTTTCATCATATCATCAGGCAACTCTTCAATATTGAGATCAGTCCCAAAGTTGTCTGCAACATCGTTCATCATATAGCGTTTACACTGGAACGTAATATGTGTGAGAGTACCGCTCCAGAGATCCGGATGAGATTTGATATACTCAGATAGCCTGATGCCTGTTTCAAAGCCTTTCAACATACGAAGTGATCTTGAAGGCACATCTGTTTTATGACAGTCTTTAATACGATCAATGCGAAAATGTGTCAGATCTAGATGTTCCGGCAAATTGCATATTAAATAGGAATGCCCGTTTTTTGATATGATCTGATATGGATTAACTGTATATTGCTTCTTTTTACAATTACTTTCAAGCCTGGGATGTAGTTCACCATCCATACCACAGTCATGATAATGAAATGTAACCTGTGTACCCTCGGCAATGGCACTGCCAATTTCTTCAAGTGTCAGAATGATTTGTTTGTTTTCAATCCTGCCGTATATATCCATATCAATCTTGGATATTTCAGAATGAAAATATTTGCTCGACAGTCCTTCAATGCGACGAATCAAACTGATACGTTCTTTTTTCGACAGACCGTCCGTTAACAGGACACTATCTATCAGCAGACGAAGTTCGCCGTTTAGAAATTTATGATCATAACAGATATTTGTCATGATAGTTTCATCGCCGTTGCTTCCATATTCTATCGGATAGTTGCATTGCGCAAGTGTGATAATATTACGACTGATAGTCTTACGGTCAACTTTCATTCCATATTCAATTTCCAGCAATTTCTGTATATCACGCTGAGATAACCTATGATCTTTATCAGAGTGTTTCTGTATAATTTGCAGGATATCAAGTATAATCATTTTCTTTGGCTGCATATCAGTCATAATTATCTACCTCTCTCCGCTAAATTTATATATATTATACATCGTATTGACAGAAAAAGCAACCTCATTATAAAAACAGAAATATCATAATAATACTCATGACATGGCTATTTAATGTTGATATTAGGTTGTTCTGGACTTTTATCCATTTAGATAAAGAGTAATCTATTGAAGCCGAATAACATCCAAGCTTTGAGAGTTGCAATACTCTCACATTTCAATGATGCTCTTTTCAGACGGTGTCTTTCACGCTCCGCAGGATCAGATGGCTTTGAGGAATTTTTCCGTTCGACGCAGGGCATATAATAATACCGGCACAGTTTATAGTAGTATGAGTGATTATGAAAAAACATCAGAATAAAAAAGATAACACACAGAAAAGACCGACTGCTCTCACAATCGGTCTAATCTTATACTCTTTTATTGCAGTGGTTTAAGTTTGAATAGAATTTGGGATCATATTCGCTTTAAGTTAACGATCACTTATCAATATGAATATGTCTTGGAGCATGATCTGCCAGTTGTATCAACAACATTCAGTGAGATCGTGCTCTTGGCATTTGCAATTGAATCAGGACTTCCGTATGCGAAAATATTTACCTCATCAGTATTATTGGTGAATGAGCAGCCGCCCTCTATCTTTACGGTAGAGCTTGTGGTTACTGTTGTATTGCCGTTGCTCTTATAAACACTGTTAACGATCATTTTTCCGAGTCCGCCTACAAGCTTTCCTCTTCCCTTTCCTATTGCAAATGAAGCAAGTTTATTTTTTATAGGCAGGAAGTAACTACAAGCCAGTGACAGGCCGTCACTTGCAAGAGTTACACCGAGGTTTGCTCTGTTCACCTTATCCTCGTATATTTCGTCCTTTACGTCAGCATAGCTGCTTTTGATCGTAGCTGTGGTGGTAAATAAGGTTCCGTTCTGTGTAAGTTTGATTCCGTGATTCTCAAGCAGTTCTATCTCTGCCCAGAGCTCATCGTTTTTAGTTGTAACATTTGCCATAAACAGAGCATACTCAACTACAAAGTGGCTTGAATCGAGCTTTCTGCTGCTGACTGCAAGCTTTCTGAAATTTCTGAAATCATATACTTCGATCTTGTTCAGGCTCAACTCACATCTGAGTGCCTTGGCTGCGTTTGAAGTTGATCCTGCTTCTGAAATAAGTTTAGGTATATCACCGGTATTGATGAAGGTCTTCTTATTGATTCCGTTGATAATATAGTTGCACTGACTGATATTGTATTTCTTGGAAACATCATTAGCTGTTATAGTGATGCTACAGTTTCTTGATTCATCATTATAGGTGAGAGGCATTGCTGATAAGCTGATTATGACCTCATTAGTTCCGCTCTTGCCAGAAGAGATCTTCTTCATATTGGTATCCATAAAGTTTACGAAGCTGCCTGTTGAAGATATCTTCCAATCAACGTTTGAAGTGAAGCGGAGTCTAAGATAGAATACGTTATCGGATTTCTGGTACTGCAAAGGCCATGAATGGGCACTTTCTTCCAGTGAACCATCAGCATGGAAATAGAATGTGCTGTTTGAATAATCATCAACGCTGAGTGTTCCTAACTGTGGGATAACCTCTTCTTCCTTATATGTGCATCCGCTGCGTGTACACTTACGTGTTTTCTTGCCCGGAGCTTTCTTTGTAGCCTGAGTAACAATAGTCCAATTGCTGAGAGCGTGACCGTAAGCCTTTTCGGTCCTGTTTTCTGTAGCAGTGCAGCGTGAGCATTTATAGATAGAAACACCGTCTGTTGTACAAGTTGTAACCTTGGCAATCTGCTTTAACTTATAATCATGTCCGAGAGCTTTTAAGATCTCTGTTTTGCTAACATTGCCGCATCCGCTTCGTGTACACTTATACTGTCTTGTACCAGTCTTTGTGCAGGTAGGTTGAACTGTAGTTTTCCACTCGTAGTTATGTCCGTAAGCCTTTACAGTTCTGTTCCGAGTTGATGAACAACGTGAGCACTTGTCAATCTCAACGCCGTCTGTAGTACAGGTTGCAGCCTTAGCTGTCTGTTTGAACTGGTAGTTATGTCCAAGAGGATTACCTACGTTTTTGCTTTCACTATAGCTGCATCCGCTGCGTGTGCATTTACGTGTCTGTACCGCCGGTGCAGTACAGGTTGCAGCCTTTGTTGTAGTCCAGCTGCTCATGTTGTGTCCAAGAGCCTTCAAGGTCTCGGTCTTGTTCACATTGCCGCATCCGCTGCGTGTACACTTATACTGTCTTGTGCCAGTCTTTGTGCAGGTAGGTTGAACTGTAGTTTTCCACTCGTAGTTATGTCCGTAAGCCTTTACAGTTCTGTTTCGAGTTGATGAACAACGTGAGCATTTGTCAATCGCAACTCCGTCTGTTGTACAAGTTGCAGCCTTGGCAGTCTGCTTGAACTGATAGTTATGTCCGAGAGAGGAACCATAGTTTCTGCTCTCACTATAGCTACATCCGCTGCGTGTGCATTTACGTACCTGGACTTCTGGAGCTGTACAGGTTGCAGCCTTTGATTTTGTCCAGCTGCCCATGCTGTGTCCGAGAGCAGAACCATAATTTCTGGTTTCCTTGCATCCGCGTGAGCACTTACGTGTCTGTACCGCCGGTGCAGTGCATGTAGCTGCCTTTGTTGTAGTCCAGCTTCCCCAGTTATGTCCGTAAGCGTTTATAGTCCTGTTCTGAGTTGATGCACAACGTGAACAGTTATATATTGCTACACCGCTTGAAGTGCAAGTTGCTGCCTTGGCAGTCTGCTTGAACTGGTAGTTATGTCCGAGAGCAGAACCATAATTTCTGGTTTCCTTGCATCCGCGTGAGCACTTACGTGTCTGTACCGCTGGTGCAGTGCAGGTTGCGGCCTTTGTTGTGGTCCAGCTTCCCCAGCTATGACCATAAGCATATACTGTTCTGTGTGGCATTGCATTTTGAGCACTTATAGATAGCAACACCGTTTGAAGTGCAAGTTGCAGCCTTGGCAGTCATGTAGAATTTATAATTGTGACTTTTACAATTAGCTGCTGCATATACAACAGAATCCGTACAGTCTTCAGTTGCAGGTTCATAATCAACAGTCTTTCCGGAATTATATAACGCTCTGATCTCTGATACCGGTATATCATGATCTTCGCCGATCATTGATGCAGCAGAGCCCGCAACTAACTGGGCAGCGAATGATGTGCCTTCTGAGCTCTGAGCGTATGTATCTACATATTCTCCGTAGTTTGAATAGCTCTGTATGTCTCCGTTCTCATCAACGGCACCAACAGAGACAACAGTCGGATATGCAGCAGGATATAATGCTGCGTCACTTGAATAGTTTCCGGCAGAAGCGATAACAAGGACGTTGTTCTCTTCTGCATATTCAAGTGCATTTTCAAGTAAAGCAGACTTATCTTCACCCACGAAGCTCATTACGATAATATCTGCATTATTATCAACCGACCAACGGATTCCCTTTTCAACAGCTGAATAGCTGCCCTTTCCCTCATCATCAAGAACTCTTACGTCAAGAACAGACGCTCCGGGAGCAATATTGATGAGCGAACTCATCATATTATTTCCGTGATCCGAATCAACAGTATCATCATTTACGAATGATACTCCGCCATCTGTTTCATAAGCTGAGACACCGGCATCAAGAAGGGCGATAGTTACTCCCTCTCCACTGTTGTCACAGCAGTCATGATCTTCGCAGCAGTCATGATCGTCGCAGTGGTCATGGTCGTCGCAGTGATCATCACATTCAAAGTGATCAGCAAATGAATGATCGATATCATATGCTTTGGGAGCTGACACTTCATTTGCGCTGACACTCAGGATTGATGATAGGCCGATCGATGTTGTTGCAATTAAAGTTGCAGACAAAGATGAAAGCATTCTTTTTAGGATCTTTTTTCCCATTGTTTTTCCCTCCATAATTGATTGTTGGCTTAGTCAAGTAAAAAATAACTACCCTCCTTAATCAGATTTCCAGCAGTTTTTGTAAAACATAACTTCCATACATCACACAATTCATTCGTGTATAGAAGTGCTAAATCATTAATTATCGCAATTGATAAAGAATAACTAAAAGTCTTTTTTCATTGTACGTTTTTATGGTTCAGTTCATTTCGCGCCCTCAATTTATCATGTATAGATTATGCTATTTTTGTCATTTTTCTATTGCCAACATACTGTGAGAAATCATATCCCTTGTAATTATTTGAAGTACACATTCCCCAATTATCCAATGTAAGAACCGTTCCTCTTGGGATAGCTACATTATTTACGTAAGTAGCATTTTTATCAACATAACCATTTTTTATTGAAACCGAAAAGGCATCCGTTACTCTGTATGCACCTGCGTACTTTACCCACGCTCCATCAGAACCGAAATGATAGTTATGACCGCCAATCATATAACTTACATTTGTCACCATAGCGCCACTGGAATTAAAATAGTATGTATTATAACCAATGGTTCTCAGACCAGTAACCATTGCGCCATCTCCACCTACATAATACCATTTGCCGCCTGTCTGTACCCATCTGTTTGACATCATCCAGCCCGCACCGTCAAAAAAATACCATTTGCCATTTATCTTCTCCCAGTCGTTCTTTGTATAGGAACCATCGTTATGTCTATACCACCAACTGCTGCCTGACTGTATCCACTGTCCGGAAGCTGCATAAGCTATCGTCTGATGACCTGTTAATGTTGTGTTCTTAGCAACGCCAAGTGTTGGAACTGCTGCAAGAGTGAAAGCCATAACTGCTGCTGCGATGTTTTTTGTGATTTTTTTCATTTTATATTACCTCCGTGTTTTGGTTTTTTCGGTTTCGTTACCGTATGACTGTAGTCTACACTTCTACGCAACTTTCAGCAACAAATCAGGTGTCAACAGGCATATTTTCGGAGTAAACGATTGTAAATCAGCAAACTCAGCAGCATTGAACTTGAAAAACGCCCGATAAAACATATTAACTCATCTCAATATCTGGGAATTGAAGTTCAGCTCTTAACTCAGCTTTATACTTGTAGAATGTGTTCCTTGCCGTTTCCTGCTCAGTATAAAAGAGCCCACCTGATTCTATGATCAGACGGGCTCTTATATTATATACATAAAATGTTTTTTCGACAGGATTTCCACACCGCCCCATTCAGCAACTGTAAAGCCATTTTTTTAATGTTCTCCAGCTGCTGTGGTTCAATCCCTGTGGGAATCTCAAACAGAACATATGCCATGAAGTATCGACACTCACTGTCAGGTATCGGTGTGATCGTCAGCTAAGCTGACTTCGTATAGGCTTCGCCTTGGAAGGAAATGTGTTTTTACGTATAAGATCACTCTTCATCAGACAAAGGTCAAAGACATCAAGCTTGTTGTCGCTGTAAAAATCAACTGCTTTCCAGTTTGAAAGATGCACATCCGGTACAGAAAGAAGCCATTTCTGAAGCAGTACCGCATCGGCAATATTGAATTCGCCGTCACCGTTCGCATCGCCGGTCAGCTTTTCCGTTGTTTCCGGTACAAGCCAGCCACCGTCATCGGTAATCAGGCAAAGCATGGCAATCGTGTTACCGAAATAGGAATCCATGCCGATATCCATAACCTCTTTGCGTATCGCATCATGCCATTTTGTATCTCCGGCAGCTGCTGCGGAAAGCATCAGCGGAGCAGTAAAACAAAGATCGTCCCAGTCTGCGACCGCCTTGCCATTCGGGGTATAGCCCGCCATGATCTTTTCCGGCCTTCCGCCTGTTTCCTTTACGAAAAATGCGTTGACTGTTTCCGCATACTTTTTTGCATCTGTGTTTTTTCCAACGAGCGCATCCGTGCTGATACGCCAAGGAACACGGCATGAATTGTATTCGTAGACACCGTCGTTTTCATTTTCAAGGAAATTCGCAGGCGCAGGGATCCACTCGCCGCTGCTGTCCTTGATGATGAAATCCGGCAACAGACCGGTCTGATATTTCTCCACAAAATGATTAATGATACCGTAGGTGTTGTCATAGAGCTGCATCCAGCGTTCATCTCCGGTCACTTCGTAAAACACCGGAAAATACTGCATAATGAAATCCGAAGCACGTGTCGCAGTGTAATATTTGTCATCTATATCGACATCATATGCCCAGTCACCGAGCCGAAGAATGTTATCATCATGACTCACATCATATTTCATAATGTCATTGATCACAAGCTCTGCCGCCTGACGGTAATTGATCTCGCCGTCGCTTCCCCAGATCTTATCCGCAAGAAGCAGCGCATAGGCAATGTCTAAATCTCCGTCCGTTGCAGAATCCGCACCGTTGGAATCTACGAGCGCCTTGCCGTTATCACTCTGCTGCCACGCCATCAGATGCGGCCCGATGCTGCTCGGATGCGCCAGATAATAATGGTACATACCGTCGAAAATGTCTTTGGCCTCGTCGTCATAGTCTGACATCAGAGCTGCGATCAGCATACCGTAGCCGTGCGCTTCAGAAACAGTGACCTCAACCGTAGAATGTGCTTCCGAATATTCCTTCTCTCCGTAGAATACATAATACTGCGTTTCATCTTTGACATACGGATTTTGCCGCAGATAAGTTTCTTTCCAGTCTTCATAATATTGTTTTGTATCATTGGTCAGTGTTTGTGCTGATGCAGGAAGCGGAATCCTGATCATGTTCAGCAGCAGCACACAGCCGAGTAATGCCAAAAGTTTCTTTTTCATTGCGTTTTCTCCCATATTCGCATTGTGTTTCTTCTAAGTTCTGTGGAATGACGTTTTCCTGTTCGGGAAAGGACAGATTCTCTTCACCTTTTATAGCCATTATAGCATAGAATCCCCCAGAATGCAATGAGAACATTTTTTATTTGACGCTTACGGTGGTCGTCTTATTTTGAAGGACTGGGATTAATTGTCGTTTACTTTTTGCGGCTATCAATGAGCAAAAGCGTGGCTGTCAAAGTCCGTGCAGACGTTTCTGCTTTGACGGAATATACAAAAGCAAGTCTTTATATTATTCTTATTTTCAAAAGATGCAGACATAATAAAAAATTAAATGCTAAAAATCATTGTGTACTTTGATTTTTAGTGTTATAATGTAAGTAACAAGACTGATATTAGTCAGTGGTTTTATCGACTCAAAAAATATAGGTCCAGTTCAACCCAAAAGCATCTGTTTAAGTACTTTGAATGTCTTTGGTCTTGAACATAAGATGATTATATTATAAAATGCGAAAATAATGAAAGCAGAGGTAAAGCTATGAATCAGCATTCAAGATTTGATCTTCCCCTGTGTCTCGCAGTGGAGGAGGACGCTTTTTTTCACTCGGATGAGATCATAAAGCGCTATATTCCCGATATCATTGGTCAGAAGGCGATCATCATCTCCGAGCAGAACCTTATAGATATCTACAGGGAAAAGGTGGATGATATCAGCCGTGATTTCGGCGGAGCTGAGATCATCGCCATGAAAAGCGCCAGCTTCGATGAGGCTGTCGCTATCGCCAAAAGGGTATGCATAGAGGAGATACGCATAATCATAGGCTTCGGCGGCGGCAGGGTTCTCGATACGGCCAAGTATGCCGCTCATGTCAGCAAGGCTGCCTATATCTGTATGCCCTCCTCCCTGAGCAACGATTCCCTCGCCTCCCCCTTTGCCGTCCTCGAAACGGAGAACGGTGCAAGACGTACTCTCGAGTGCAATATACCTGCAGCGATAATCGTTGACACCAACATGATAATCAGCGCCCCGGAGGTGCAGACGCTCTCCGGCATCGGCGACACCATTGCCAAGCACACCGCCCTAAGAGACTGGAAGATCGCCGCAAGGAAGACCAATTCCCGGACAGATGACTTCGCCTACGCTATCAGCCGCATGGCTTACGATTCGGTCTATCACTGCGATGAGAAGGCCATGAAGAGCAGGGTGTTCATCAGAATACTCTCCA
>JAAYBK010000143.1 GCA_012718885.1 Ruminococcus sp.
CGAAGTAAGCTATCTGCTTTACAACGCTGGAACTGAGATACATATTCTCTGCCGCTGTAGTAAGAAATACCGTCTCTGCTCCTGCATAGAGCTTCTTATTTGCAAGTGCCATCTGGAATTCATACTCAAAGTCGCTGACAGCACGGAGTCCCTTTACTATGGCGACAGCTCCGACGCTTCTTACGTAATCGGCAAGAAGGCCGTCCAGTATATCTATCACCACATTGTCCAGGTCACGGGTAACTGACTCTATCATCAGCATACGCTCTGTTGCCGTAAAGCTGGGCTGAGCCTTTCCCGCATTCCTTGATATGAGGACTATTACCTTGTCAAACAGCTTTGAAGCTCTTGTGATTATATCCAGGTGACCGAGAGTCACGGGATCGAAGCTTCCCGGGCAGACTGCTACCCTTCTCATTCTTCATCAGCCTCGCTTTCAGGTCTGTCGAAAATCGTAACGTTTATGCTGCCGTAGTGGTATGTCTTTCTGAGGGTAAGTCCCTCCGGAACAGCCGGCTCCTCCATATCCGATTCGTATTCGCAGATGACGCATCCGCCCTCCTTCAGCTTTCTTGCCGCTATAGGCAGGAGCTTTGCGATATGGTCGTGGCGGTACGGCGGATCGAGGATGATTATATCGAAGGCCTGTCTCGTAAGCTTTATGAAATCGTAGCTGTCACGGCTGATGACCTCAGCCTGTCTCTCCAGCTTAGTAATACGGAGATTCTCATTCACGCAGCGTATGGAGCGCTGGGAATTATCAACGAATACTGCACGCTTTGCGCCCCTGCTCAGAGCTTCTATGCCCATCTGACCGCTTCCTGCGAAGAGATCCAGCACATATGCGCCCTCTATCTGGAACTGTATAGCTGAGAAAATGCCTTCTTTTACCTTATCTGTGGTGGGACGGACATCGAGGCCTTCCGGGGCTGTGAGCCTGCGGCCTCTTGCGATACCTGTAATTACTCTCATTTGTGTTTTTCTCCTGTGAGTGCCGGGCGAAGCTCCGGACTTTAAACTTGCAGGACGCACCTGCGGTTATATACAAATTATTATAACCGATTTTTTCCGGCTTGTCTATATTTTTTTGAAAAGATAGGTGAATATGCCCAATTTTAGCCATTCTGATTTATGCATTTTTATCAGTAAGCATCACCATCCTTTCCCCAAGCGGGACGATGCCTGAGATTTGCCTGTTTTTTCGGGCAAAAAAGCATGAATCATCCAATAATCCTCCCCTGGGGTAAAGAATATTTTACACTCCTATAAAAATTTGAAATACCCCTTGCATTATAAGCGGATTTGTAGTATTATTAATAGTGTATTGGTAGATTTCTCTGCCTCTGAAAATTTCTCTGTAAGGAGGCTTTTTGTGAAACTCGTTTCTATTGTCGTTCCCTGCTATAACGAGCAGGAGGTGCTCCCTATGTTCTACGAGGAGATTACCAAGGTCACAGGCGAAATGGCTCAGACCTGGCCGGAGCTCGAATTTGAGTACCTTTTCATAAACGACGGCTCAAAAGACGATACTCTCCCTATCCTCCGTTCTCTTGCGGACAAGGATAAGAGAGTGAGATACATCTCATTTTCCCGTAATTTCGGTAAGGAATCCGGTATGTACGCCGGACTCAAGAACTCAAAAGGCGATTACATCGTCGTTATGGACGCTGACCTCCAGCATCCGCCGTCATTCCTCCCGAAGATGTACAGCTACGTTAAGGACGGAGAGTATGACTGCGCTACCACAAGAAGAGTCAGCCGCAAGGGCGAATCCAAGATCCGCTCATGGTTCGCAAGGAAGTTCTACAAGATCATGAACAAGATTTCCCAGACCGAGATCGTTGACGGCGCTCAGGACTTCCGCTTCATGTCAAGACAGATGGTGGACGCCATCCTCGATATGAGCGAGTATAACCGCTTCTCCAAGGGCATATTCAGCTGGGTAGGCTTCTCTACAAGATATATTGAATACGAGAACGTTGAAAGGCCAGCCGGCACAAGCTCATGGTCCTTCTGGGGACTGTTCAAGTATTCCCTTGAGGGCATTATGGCTTTCTCAACTGCTCCCCTTGCCATTTCCTCGCTCCTTGGTATAATAAGCTGTGTCATAGCCTTCATACTGATGATAGTCACAGTCATAAAGACTCTGGCATTCGGCGAGGACGTTGCGGGTTATCCTACAACTATTTGCGTTATCTTCCTGCTCAGCGGACTTCAGCTCTTCTGTACAGGAATACTCGGCCAGTACCTCTCAAAGACATACCTTGAGACAAAGCGCCGCCCGATCTATATCGCAAAGGAAACCGATGAGCTCTACCGCAGCCGCAAGGAAAAAAACAGCGGAAGCTCCGATGAAAAAAGTGCCTGAGCTGCAACGGTGCTCCGGTAAAGGAGGCGTGTAACCTTGACAAAGCATATGAGATTCATCGTCTCTGTACTCTTCATTATCGTCATTCTCCTTGCTGTCGCCCTGACACGTTTCTATTCAAGCACATCAAAAAGCGCCGGCAGCGGAAATACCAAGTCTGATATCTCACGCCTGCTTGCAAGCGACGGCAGCGGCAACAGGATATTTGAGGACAATAACGGACTGTACGGCCTCGTTGACAGCAGCGAAAGGATCATTGCCGCACCGGAATGGCTGGAGCTCAGCTTCGCCGGAGGCAACCGCTGCATCGCCTCTAAGCGTATAAGCGGCAAGCTGATGACAGGCTGCGTCGACTATGAGGGAAATGTTGTAGTGCCGCTGATATACAGGGACATCACTCCCCATAGCTACGGTGACTTTTCCTTCTATACCGCAGAATCCTCCTCCGACAATTCCTGTGTGCTCTATGACAGAGATATGAAGCCTCTGTTCTCACGCTCATGGAACAGCTGCTCCATAAGCGGAGATCAGATAGTGCTGACAGGAGACAAGGGAGTATATACATACAGCCTCAGCAACAGCGGCTTCGCCCTTTCAAGTGCAAAGATATCCGGCAATACACTGGATTGCGAATACACTATGGAAATGAGCAACAAGCTCCTGCTGCAAAGACTCGATCCGGATATGCTGGAGGAAATGACCCGCATCGCCGGAAAATACCTGGAATTTGCTTTCACCGGAAGCGGAGAGTATATATCCGATATCCGTTCCGGAAGCCGTTCCGTATTCTCTGTCCTCTTCCCCGATGACAAGAGGATACTCTCGAAAAAGCTTACAGACATCACAAAGATATACATATATTCCGCAAAATCAGACGATGACGTTCCGCATTTCGCAGCCTCTGTCACCGCAAAGACTGAGCTTGCATACACCGATGAAGAGGACAAGGCTCCTCAGACACTCACAGGTGAATACAAGGCCGTCATCGAATTCAGCGGCAGCTCTGTGAACGAGCTGACTACTATCTCAGGAGAATTTCTCCAGTCACATCCGGATTATCCAATCCAGGAACAGGAAAAAAACAGCGAAAGCACTGAAATGGCATCTTCCGGCTCCAATCAGGAGCAGAATACTGAGAGGATAACAATATGAAACACAGATTATCTGCGGTCATAGCCGCATCAGCTCTCCTGCTGACCGGCTGTGGTAAAAGTGATAAAGGAACAGATGACAACGGCGAAAGTGATGTCATAGTTACTGTCGAAGCTGCGGAAGAGACCTCCGAGGTCGAGACCGAAACGGATACCACTGCCCCTGATGAGGCAGAGGAGGAAACTACTGAGGAAGAAACCGAGATAACCACAGAAGAAGCTTCCGAAGAGGAAACGACTGAAGCCCGGGCAGTAGCCAGCTCAAACGGCTTCAACGCCTTGTTTGATCTAAAGCTTGGCTCCTCAATGGAGGAGGTCTTCAAGCAGACAGGCAGCAGCTTTGATAATGAATATGTGATCGCCACCAATCAAGGTACAGGATATATCTTTTCCTCAGACAATGATGACGTATTCGGCACAGGTCTTCCGGTGGATACTATCACTGATTTCACTGCTGACAGAGAGTTATTCAGATGCGGATACAACTTCGGCCGCACAGGCGGTTTCAATCTTGAAGAACTCTATCCGTGTACAGAAGCAGAGCTCGATGCCGCATTCGAGAAGATATACTCCGTATTGGAAAGTAAATACGGCGCTCCTACCTCTGAGGATACCTCGTTAGTCGGAGTAAAGAAATGCCTTTCATGGGAAACTGACGAAGGAACTATCGATCTTCTCTACGGAGTCGCAATGTGGGTCGATGATCCGCCGGAGGTCTATGAAGAAGGCATCAATAAGATAATCCTCAATAAGGTCGATACTGAAAAGATATATTCACCGGATCTGAGATAGATCCCCCGTCTTTGAAAAGGAGAAACTATGAAACATAGATCTTCTGCTATAATAGCAGCCTCAGCTCTCCTGCTGACCGGCTGCGCCAAAAGCGACAAAGGAACAGATGACAACGTTGAAAGCGAGGTCATAGTTACTGTCGAAGCCACGGAAGAGACATCCGAGGCCGAGACCGAAACAGAAAATGAGACCGAGACTGATACCACTGATCCGGCTGAGGCAGAGGATGAAACTTCTGAGGAAGAGACCAAAGTCACCTCAGAGGAGACTTCCGAAGAGGAAACCACTGAGGCTGATACAAAAGCTGCTGTGAATGATAATGTGAGCAGCAATGTGGATGCAGACGACATCTTCTTCAAGCTTCAATCAGGAATGTCCAAGGATGAGGTATTTGCGATCACCGGAACAGATTATTGCAAGGAGGACGTTTTTAAATCTATAGCCACATATGAATGGTACCTGGATAACGACAAATGCTTCGGCACTGATCTCCCCTATTGTCTCTACATTGAATTTATGAATGATAAGCTCCATACATTCTCATATATGCTGGGTGTAAAAGGGAATACAGACAGCAGCGGCGGCGGAATTTCCTGCTATGCCAATGGAACGCCGGCAATTGAATTTCCATGCAGCGAGAAGGAGATCACCTCCGGATTCGACAAGGTGACCGCCCGCCTTGATAAAGAGTTCGGTCCTTTCACTGATATCGGCGACGAAGACAGCTACATCGTCCATTCTTACATGTGGACAAAAGACAAATGTGAGATCTGGTCGCATTGTCAGATAGAAAAGGATTTCAACAATATCTTAATCACCTATATAGGGTAAATATAATTATTTTTAGATAGGAGAATAGAAAAATGGCAAAGAAAGTTGCAGTTATCATGGGAAGCGACAGTGACTTCCCGGTAGTAAAATCAGCTCTCACCGAACTGAAAAAGTACGGTGTGGAATTTGAGTGCCGTGTAATGAGCGCTCACCGCACTCCCGAGGAGGCCTGCAAATTCGCTTCCGAGGCAAGAGACAACGGCTTCGGCGTTATCATATGCGCCGCAGGTATGGCCGCTCATCTGGCAGGCGTTGTTGCCGGCCACACAACTCTCCCCGTTATCGGTATCCCCATGAAGTCAAAGGCTCTTGAAGGTATGGATGCTCTCCTGGCTACAGTTATGATGCCTCCGGGAGTACCTGTTGCAACAGTCGGCATAGACGGCGCTAAGAATGCTGCTGTTCTTGCAGTACAGATACTCTCCCTCGCTGATGAAGAGCTGGCAGGAAAGCTTGCTGACGAGAAGAGAAATATGGCTGAAGGCGTTATTGCCAAGGACAAGGCTTTACAGGAGCAGATCGCTGCACTGTAATGAACAGATATGAATATCTCCTGTTCGACCTTGACGGTACTCTGACTGATTCGGCTCCCGGCATAATGAACTGCCTGCGCCATGCGCTGGGTATAATGGGATACGATATACCGGAAAAGCCTGAAAGATTCCTGGGGCCGCCGCTGTATGAATCCTTTGCGGAATACTGCGGCATGGATGAGGAGCAGGTGCTAAAAGCAGTAAAGCTCTTCAGGGAGCGCTACTCCACAAAGGGGCTCTTCGAGAACAGCGTTTATCCGGATGTTCCGGGAATGCTGGATCGGCTGAAAAACTCCGGCAGGCACCTTATGGTAGCTACAAGCAAGGTCGATGTCTACGCTGAAAGGATACTCGCCCGCTTCGGCATCGCTGAATATTTTGAATTTATAGGCGGCGCTGAGCTGAACGGTACACGCAATGAAAAATGGGAGGTCATAGAATATGTCCTTTCAAACACCGGTATCACCGACAGGTCTTCTGTCCTTATGATAGGCGACAGAAAAAATGATATCATCGGCGCTCATAAAACAGGTCTGAAATGCATGGGCATACTCTGGGGCTACGGCTCCGGGGAGGAACTCAGTGAAGCAGGTGCAGACTATATCGCAAATACGCCGCAGGAAGCGGCAGATATGCTTCTCGGAAGCATATGATCCAGGACTACAATTCCCGTGATTACGGGGTTGCATACATAATCATTTACACAATTCTCAAGGAGGAATTTCAAAATGGAAAACATTGAAAAGAAGGAACAGCTCTACGAAGGAAAGGCTAAGAAGGTCTTTGCTACAAATGATCCCGATCTCGTTATCGTTGACTACAAGGATGACGCTACAGCCTTCAACGGCGAAAAGAAGGGCACTATCTCCGGCAAGGGCGTTATCAACAACCGCATGACTAACTTCATGTTCAAGATGCTCGAAAAGGAAGGCGTTCCTACTCATCTCGTAGAGGAGATCAGCGACCGTGAAACAATCGTAAAGAAGGTTTCCATCGTTCCCCTTGAGGTAATCATAAGAAACGTTGCAGCAGGCAGCTTCTCAAAGAGAATGGGCGTTGAGGAAGGCAAGCAGCTCCTCTGTCCTATCCTCGAATTCAGCTATAAGAATGATGATCTCGGCGATCCTTTCATCAACGATTACTATGCTCTCGCTCTCGGTATCGCTACCCAGGAAGAGATCGATACTATCGCTAAGTACGCTTTCAAGGTAAATGAGTTCATGGTAAAGTTCTTCAAGGGTCTCAATATCGACCTCATTGACTTCAAGATCGAGTTCGGTAAGACTTCTGACGGAACTATCATCCTCGCTGACGAGATCTCACCTGACACTTGCCGCTTCTGGGATTCAACAACTCACGAGAAGCTGGACAAGGATCGCTTCCGTCGTGATATGGGCGGCGTTGAAGAAGCTTACCAGGAAATCATGAAGAGACTTATGGGTGAATAATTATGGGTGGATTCTTCGGTGCAGCTTCCAATAACGACTGCGTAACTGACGTTTTCTTCGGTACTGACTACCACTCTCACCTCGGCACAAGAAGAGGCGGCATGACTTCATACTCCCCTGAGCTGGGCTTCCAGAGAAATATCCACAGTATCGAAAATTCTCCTTTCAGAACAAAATTTGAAAACGACGTTGTGAAGATGAAAGGCAAGCTCTGTATCGGCTGTATCAGTGATACTGATCCTCAGCCAATACTGGTACGCTCAAAGCTCGGACTCTATGCTGTATGCTCAGTAGGTATCATCCGCAACGCTGAGGCTCTCACTCAGGAGCTCCTTGACAGCGGATGTGCTAACTTCGAGACCATGAGCTCCGGTGCTATCAACTCCGGCGACCTTATCGGCGCTCTCATCGCTCAGAGAGATTCCTTTGTCGAGGGCATACGCTATGCACAGGAAAAGATCGAGGGCACTATGTCCCTCATCATCCTCACTAAAAACAGCATCATCGCTGCAAGGGACAAGTTCGGCCGTCTGCCTATAATCATAGGCAAGAGAAGTGACGGATTCTGCCTTTCAACAGAGTCCTTTGCCTTCCAGAAGCTGGGCTATGATACATATAAGGAGCTCACAGCCGGCGAGATCGTTGAGCTTACAGCTGACGAATGTACTGTTCTCAGCGAGGGAGATCCTTCAAAGATGAAGATATGCACATTCCTCTGGACTTACTACGGCTATCCAAACGCTGTATACGAGGGTGTGAATGTTGAAGTTATGCGTACACGCAACGGTGAGATCATGGCCGAGAATGATATAAAGAACGGATGTCTCCCCGATGTTGACTACGTATGCGGAGTTCCGGATTCCGGTACCCCACACGCTATAGGCTATGCAAACAGAAGCGGTATCCCATTTGCAAGACCTTTCATAAAGTATACCCCCACATGGCCAAGAAGCTTTATGCCTACCAACCAGTCTATACGCAACCAGGTGGCTAAAATGAAGCTCATCCCCGTACATGAGCTTATCAACGGCAAGCGTCTCCTCTTCGTTGACGACAGTATCGTAAGAGGTACTCAGATGAGGGAAACTGTTGAGTTCCTCTATGAGCACGGCGCTAAGGAAGTGCATATGCGCTCTGCCTGTCCGCCTATAATGTACGGCTGCAAGTACCTTAACTTCTCACGCAGCACATCTGAGCTGGAACTCATCGCCCGTCAGATAATCGACGAATTTGAAGGTGCTGAGGGTGTGAAGTACATCAACGAATACAGCAGTTCCGCCTACGAAAGAGGCCGCCGTCTCAGAGATGAGATCTGCCGCCGCCTCAAGCTCACCTCCCTTGAATTCCAGACCCTTGAGGGCACTGAAAAGGCTGTGGGCATCGACAAGTGCGGACTCTGCTCCTACTGCTGGAACGGCAAAGAATAACTATGAATTGAGAATTGAGGATCGAAAATTGAGAATACTTTTCCCGGTTTCATTCTCAGGCGAATGGATGGAGAATTAGTGAACTACTTTATAAAAGCGGAACGATTAATTCTCCATTCTCCATTCTCGATTCTCCATTATATAAAACGGAGGATATAACATGAACAACAGTTTTTCCGAAAGCTACAAGAAGGCAGGCGTTGACGTTACTGCCGGTTACAAGGCCGTTGAGCTTATGAAGTCTCACATCGCCCGCACTATGACAAAGGGAGCTCTCTCCGGCATAGGCGGCTTCGGCGGTCTCTTCGAACTCGATATGACAGGCATCCAGAAGCCGGTACTGGTCTCAGGTACTGACGGCGTTGGCACAAAGATCAAGATCGCTTTCATTCTCGATAAGCACGACACTGTTGGTATCGACTGTGTTGCAATGTGTGTGAACGATATCATCTGCTGCGGCGCAAAGCCACAGTTCTTCCTTGACTATATCGCCTGCGGAAAGAATATTCCCGAAAAAATAGCACAAATCGTTTCAGGCGTTGCAGAGGGCTGCGTTCAGGCTGAATGTGCTCTCATCGGCGGCGAAACTGCTGAGCACCCCGGTCTCATGCCCGAGGACGAGTACGACCTTGCAGGCTTTTCTGTAGGTGTTGTTGACAAGTCAAAGATACTCCAGCCCGATACACAGAAGGCAGGAGATGTGCTCATCGCTATCAAGTCCAGCGGCGTTCACTCAAACGGCTTCTCCCTTGTAAGAAAGGTATTCGATGTCAACGAGCAGAACCTGGCTATGCACTTCGATGACCTTGGAGCTACTCTCGGCGAGACGCTCCTCACTCCTACACGCATCTATGTAAAGGCTGTAATGAGCCTTATTGATGCTGTAAACGTAAAGTCTATCTCTCATATCACAGGCGGCGGCTTCTACGAGAACATCCCTCGTGCTCTCCCCAAGAACCTCTCTGCAAAGATCGAAAGAAATGCCGTTCAGGTGCTTCCTATCTTCGATCTCATCGCAAGAACAGGCAATATCCCTGAGAGAGATATGTTCAACACATTCAACATGGGTGTTGGTATGATAGTTTCTGTTGACAAGAATGACGCTGATAAGGCTATCGCTGCCATAAAGGCTGCCGGCGAGGACGCTTACGTACTCGGTGAGCTGGTCGAGTCAGAAGAGGGAGTTATCATACTCTGATCTATAATTTCGGCTTTCCAGCCGAAGAATTACGAAAAAGTGCGATTTCCTCTGTCACAGTGTGACAGAGGAACACCGCTCCTGTCAGGAGCCGCCTTTAAATACTATTTCCCGCCTCAGCGTATTATTTTTATAATAAGGGTGATGTTATGAAAAAGCAGATAATATCGCTTCTGGCCGCAGCGGCAACAACTATTTCCGCTGCTGTATTTCCGGCTTTTTCCGCCGGAGACCGCTATGATCTCTACGGCGATAATAAAGTCGATGCCTTCGATATGGTGCTTGCAAGACAGGGCGGTCTGCCCGAAAGCGAGCTTGCAGGACTTCAGGCTTTCCTGCTGGGAAACGGTACTTCCGCTCCGCCGGATACTGAGTATACCATAGACGAAAGCTGCATTCTCGAACCCAAAGGCACTGTACATACCGGCGAGGGTACATTCTACGGCGGAGGCTATGAGGGCGGCTGCGCTATGCTGGACCCCGTATCCCGTGACTACTGGATAGTAGCCATGAACCTTGCCGATTATAACGACGCTCAGCTCGCCGGAGCTTATATCCAGGTCACAGGCGAACTGGGTACTATAAATATGCTTGTGACAGACCTTCTCCCCGAGGGAAAGAAAGGCGATCTCGATCTCTATACAGATGCTTTTCCGCTTATTGCTCCGGTGGAGAAAGGAAGAGTGCCGGTCAGCTGGAAGATAATCCCGCTGGATTCGGCAGAAAATGCTCCCATGTCATACAAATTCAAAGAGGGCAGCTCGCCTTTCTGGTGCGGTGTACAGGTGAGAAATCACCGCTACCCCATCACAAAGCTGGAATATCTCAACGATAAGGGTGAATTTGTTGAGATAAACCGCCGTCCTTACAATTACTTTGAATCCATGGAAATGGGGCCCGGACCGTATACCTTCCGCATTACGGATATCTACGGCCAACAGGTCA
The DNA here is from genome assembly GCA_012718885.1 of Ruminococcus sp. Taxonomy (GTDB): domain Bacteria; phylum Bacillota; class Clostridia; order Oscillospirales; family Ruminococcaceae; genus Ruminococcus. The sequence goes on from JAAYBK010000143.1 coordinate 10,694, forward strand.
TCGACAGGGATATCCCCCTGTCAGAAGATGATACCGTTATATACCAGGGGCACGCTCAGCTCCCGGAATAAGAGCATGGAGTAAACTATGAAAGTTGATAAACTTGACCTTGCATGGTCAGCCATATCCATGGTGATAGTCGGATATTCCTACCGCCACGGAGCGCTTTTAAAAGGTCTTATCCTGATATATATCCTCATGGCCGCCGTATTCCTCTGGCATATCTATGTCATCCGGAGGAGAATGAGAGGCAGCATTGCTGTGTACGGCACAATAACTGACTATCACGGCTCAAAAAAGAACTCAAGCCGCTTCAAGGGCTGGTATCCTGTGGTAAAATATACCACTGAGACCGGCCGTGAGATAACCTCTGTATATACTGTGGAGGATTCTCAGCAGCGCTATGAGATCGGCTCAGAGGAGCTCATCTGCTACGATCCTGAGGATCCCATGTTCTTCTACTTCTCCTCAAAAAAGGATGACCTGTATAAGGATTACTATCGCCTTCTGGTCTTCGGAGGAGCTATAGCCGCCATGCTTCTGGCCTATATCTTAATAAAATAAGCATTCCGGGCGGACAGAAGGATCTGTACGCCCATAATGGCATATTACGGTTTTCACATAATAACTGCCGTTTTCCACGGCATTATCTTAAACAGAGGTGCATTGAAATGACATTCATGCTTTTCGCCCTGATAGCTGTCTGCATTGGCCTATTCCTGCAGAAATGCCATACTGACCGCATAAAGGATGCTCAGCCCTATACGGCCGAGATAATAAGCCTCCAGGAAAGGACTCGTGTACGCAGAGGTATGGCATACACCGAATACCGTCCTATGGTGAAATACAACAACGGCTCAAAGGATATCATCGCTGAGCATTATATTGGCATACGTGCTGTAAACTGCAATTATCAGCAGGGTGAAACTGTTACTATATTTGCCGATAAAAGACTGCCGAAAAGCTTCTTCTTTCCCGAGGAAAACCACAAGCTCAGCTATGAGGCTGTTGTTGCCTTCATTGCCGCAGGTCTCCTGCTGCTGTTAGGCATAATAACTGCTCCAATAGGACTTTGACATAGATATGCATTATGAAGCTTGAAGTTTTTTTCACCATATTCGGCATAGCCGGCATCATTATCGGCATAATGATATTCCTTAAATACCGCTGGCTTGCGGATATGTCCATAACAACTACCGGTGAGCTCACCGAGCTGCGCTCCGCAAAAAACAGCAGTGTGCCGCAGAAGTCATTTGCAGATGCATTCGTCCCTACAGGAACAGGCATCGTTCCCGTAGTGAGATACGAAAAGGACGGCGTATTCCTGGAGACAGAACATTACCGTGGCATGAGCCAGCCTGAGATACATCACTCCATAGGCGAACAGGTAATGATAAATATCCTGCCCGGAAAGCCTGAACGCTTCTTCTTCACAGACCAGGAGAAGCTTTACAGGATGAAGGGGATGCAGTTTATTTCCGGCGGCGCTGTATGCCTGATAATGGGCATAGTAATGAATATAATGCTGAAATAAAGGAAGTATAGCTATGGTGATCACACTTACTCTTATATCTGTCGGAGTTATATTAATAATCATGGGTATATTGCGCCAGCACTACAGCAATCTCTTCACAAGTGCTGATGTATGCCGCTATGAAGCCCTGGTCACGGACATCAAGGACTCCGTTCAGACCAACGGTGATCTTGTATGCCCATATGTGGAATATTCCACCGATAACGGTACTGTAAAGGCTCACCATTATATCCCTGTCTTCAGGTCATCCCTTAATTTTGTTAGGGGCGACACCATAAGAATACTTGTTGATCCCAAGCATCCCAAGATATTCCGCATTGCCGATATGGATCTCTATGAGACGGATTCCACCAGAAAGATACCGCTCGCCCTCGTCCTTATGGGCATCGTTTCATTGACAGCAGGACTTATTATTGCTTGTATCTGATCCGTGAGGAGGCTATATGGCACTTACATTGTTTTATACAAATATAAGATATATTCCGGTACGTCTTCCTTTTGCCATACCAGTTAAATATCTTTTTATAATATCCGGTGCATTATTGTTGGTATGCACTGTATACGGCATAAAAGATACAATTCTTTCATCAGGTAGATGTATCAGATCAAAAGCACGGATCATTGATATACAATTTTTTTCCAGCAGCAACGTCACTCGTTTAAAGGCTGAATACATCATCAACGGCCATAAACAAATCGGAACCGGCGCTGGCAGGAATGAAAAATATGGTATCGGTGAGGAGATAAATATAACTGTTAATCCAAGGAAGCCTGATCGCTTTTGGCTGGAATTCAATAATAGCAACATTTTCAAAAGAATACTTCCTTGGATACTATCAGGCTTATTAAGTATATTCCTCTTATTTTTGGGCATTTCAATGCTTATAACAAAATAGATCTGCATTATTAATTATTTACCGGAGGTAATCCAAATGAAAAATATAGTCGTACTCGTTTCCGGAGGCGGAACAAATCTCCAGGCTCTCATTGATGCTGAACGCTCAGGTGAGATAAAAGGCGGAAAGATCACCTGCGTCATCTCCTCAAAGGAAGGCGTCTACGCTCTTGAAAGAGCTGCAAAGGCAGGTATCCCTTCAAGAGTTATTCCGCGAAAAGAGTACCCGGACAGCCTCAGCTACAGCAAGGCCATACTGGCTGCACTGAATGAGGAAAAGGCTGACCTCATCGTTCTTGCAGGATTCATGACTATCCTGGATGAATGTGTGACATCAGCTTACGCATATAAGATAATCAACGTACACCCTGCTCTCATCCCCTCCTTCTGCGGAGAGGGCTTCTATGGCCTTAAAGTGCATGAAGCTGCTCTTGCTTACGGAGTAAAGGTCAGCGGCGCTACGATACATTTCGTAAACGAAAAGGCCGATGCAGGCGCTATCATCCTTCAGGGCACTGTGGATGTGCTCCGTGATGACACTCCCAAGATCCTTCAGAGAAGAATAATGGAGAACGTAGAGTGGAAGCTCCTCCCTAAGGCTGTTTCACTCTTCTGTCAGGACAGGATAGATATCGTGGACGGTAAGGCATATATAAAATAACATGAACAAAGAAACGACTCACTCATACTGGGGCATAACTTTATTATCAGGAGCAGTCGCAACGTTTTTTGCAATTTGTGCACTCCATTTTCAAGCTCCATTCTTATATGTCTTATGCGCCGCAGCAGGTGTGTTCAGCTTTATGACTCTCAGTGTCAAAGAGGGATACATGGCTTCAAACAGCGGTGTTACCTTCTGGAAATGGTGGAAACTTCAAACGCATTTTGATTACGATTCTATATATTCAGCAAATGCTGATATAAAGATCGGCCAACAAAACAAAATGGGAGAGATAAGCTTCATTCTCCGCCTTATACTTGAAACAGATCGGGGAAGATTCATTTTCTGCGATGAAACACTTATTATCTACAGTTCAAAGCTGAGAAAAGACACCGAAAGCCAACAGGCTATTCTTGAGAACTCTGATATAATGCGTCTTAAGCTATATATAGAAGAACGTATTTCCCGAAAAATATACTGATAACATATAATTGACGGCAGCGCTTATTCAAAGGAGAAAGATTATGATAATAGGCTTGCATGA
>JAAYBK010000144.1 GCA_012718885.1 Ruminococcus sp.
ATACATTAACGAAAAAACAGAAGATATGGAGATGAGTATGTGAATAAAGTAGAGATAACTATACCTCCGCAGTTTTCGGAAGCTATCGAGAAAGCTGCGGAGAAAGAAAGAATAACCGTAGATGAGCTGACAGAAAGAGCTATGAAGAAGCTCTTGGAGAGGAGCGATGAAAATGTCAGAAACTGAGAAAAAGGGCATAACAGTAAAAATCGACGCTGACCTTCATGCACAGGTCAAACAGTACATTGAAGAAAACGGTATAACAATGGCGGAGTTTGTATCAAAAGCTCTTGATGACGAGCTCCATCCCAAGACAACTATCAAGGAGGAAAAATATATGGGAAATATGCGTACAATGGCTTTTCAGGTTCCGGAGGACCTCTTCAATCAGATCAAAGACTACCTTGAGAGACACAACATGACACAGAAGCAGTTTGTCATCGGTCTTATCCAGGACGAGCTCGACCGTGATTTCGAGGAACAGCAGGCAATGGCTGAAAAGCAGCAGTCAGAGGATGAGCCTGACGAAGATGAGGATGAAGAGCTCGATGAAGCCGAAGATGAGGACCTGTCTGAGAAAGACGAAGAATCAGAGGATGAGGACGAAGATGAAGACCTCGACGAATCCGAAGATCCGGAAGAATCTGAGGACGAGGTAATGTCTATGGAAATGTGAGGTGTTCAGATGAAAGGATTTCCGTCAAGAGAACAAGTTGAACGGCTGAGACAGCAGTACCCGAAAGGAACGAAGATATGCTGTGACTATATGTCTGATGATCCACGACCTATCCCTCCAGGAACTATCGGAGAAGTAGTTGGAGTGGATGACGCCGGACAGGTCATGACGAGATGGAGCAACGGCAGTTCTCTTTCCGTTATCCCCGGTGTTGACAGCTTTCATGTGGTTCAGCAGACTGAGGACGAGGAACCTGAAATCGAAGAATCTCAGGGAATGTCGATTGACTTATGACCGCAGTTATGGTATAATAAAGCTTGCAGTAATATAGGAGAGGAAAGGTATAATGGAAAAAGAACAGAATACTGTTGAGCTTACAAGAGCGATGTATAAGGAAATCAAGACTATGAACCGAGACCAGATGCAGCAGGTGCTGACTAACATCTATGACCAAGGTGCCAAGAGTGTCGAGCATGGTGCTATCGAGTTCGAGAGCCTTCGTGAAGAGATCGGCAGGATAAACGGTATCGGCGAAAAACGTCTCGATGAAATAATGGCAGTAATAGAGAGCTTCATCTCTCCTGCCGAGTAATACAACTGAATACTATTATAAATATAATTAAAGGCCATCGGTGGTGAGTCCGTAACAGGACAACTACCGGTGGCCTTTTTTCGTTACATACAGCTGTCTCCAAAAATGCAGGCGGCTGTAATTTTATGATGAAAGGTGTGAGTCTATTGAACAATGCAAATCAGAAGGAAAAATACAGAGAAAAAAGTGAGGTGAACTACAACATTGATACGATATTTAGATATGTTCGCAGGTATCGGCGGTTTCCGCTCAGGCCTTGAACGAGTCGGCGGCTTTGAGTGTGTCGGTTACTGCGAGATAGACAAATTCGCAAAACAGGCGTATGAAGCGCTTTACGACACATCAAAGGAGGTTTACTACGATGACGCAACAAAAATCGTCCCCGAGGACGTGCCGGATATCGACCTTATTGTCGGAGGATTCCCTTGTCAGAGCTTTTCAATCGCAGGAAAACGGAGAGGCTTTGAAGACGCCCGAGGAACCATGTTCTTTGAAATTGCTCGGATCGCTGCCGTTAAGAGACCTCGCTATCTGCTGCTTGAAAATGTACCCGGACTGTTATCGCATGACGAAGGCAGGACATTTGCGACCATCCTCACTGCACTGGATGACCTGGGGTACGATGTCGCATGGCAGGTGCTTAACAGCGCGAATTTCGGAGTCGCCCAAGCCAGAAAAAGAGTGTTCATTGTCGGATTTCTTAGAGCCGAGTGTGCCGGAAGAATACTGTCTTTCACAGACGCAAATCCAAAAACTCTTATCCAGCGCATACCCGGAAAGGAAGGATGCAGAGTCTACTCTCCCGAAGGACTGAGCATAACGCTGACCGGAACTGCAGGCGGTTTCGGTGGTAAGTCAGGGCTGTATGAGATACTTGGTCTTCCGATAAAATCCCTTACAAAGTCAGGTTATCAGATAGCTGTCCCCGGAGATAGTATCGACCTTGCATATGCGGACATGAACAGCCGCAGAGGACGTGTCGGACATGACATAGCCCATACGGTAACGCCGTCGGCTACACAGGGATTCTATTCGGTGAAATGTATCGATATGAATCTCGAGCCTCAGATCACCGATCTTGCAAGGTGTATAACTGCTAGGCAGGATAACGGCATAGGGCACCATAAAGGTGAAAAATCAGCGGCTCTCTTCATGGACAAGCCGATACCCGTGCTTACTCCTGCCAAAGAAAAGGTACGGCAGCAAGGGAGAAGATTCAAGAGTCCGGACGAGCCGATGTTTACTATTACAGTAACAGACCGGAATGGCGTTATGTATAACGGTCTCATAAGAAAGCTGATGCCCCTTGAATGCTGGCGATTGCAGGGATTTACGGATGAGCAGTTCAATAAGGTCAAAGAGACAGGAATGTCAAATGCACAGCTATACAAGCAAGCCGGAAACGCTGTGACTGTAAACGTCATAGAAGCTCTGGCGAGATTCATAAAGGAAATTGATATGGAGGAATATGAGAATGAATGAAATGATGGTTTTTAACAATCCCGAGTTTGGCTCGGTAAGAACAGTATGCATCGACGGTGAGCCTTGGCTCGTTGGTAAGGATGTAGCTGAGATACTTGGCTATAAGGAGACTGCAAAAGCAATTCGCACTCATGTAGATGACGATGACAAAGGGGTGTCCATTTTGGACACCCCTGGCGGTAAACAGCAGTATATCGTCATAAACGAGTCTGGCTTCTACAGCCTTGTCCTTTCAAGCAAACTCCCGACTGCCAAGAAGTTCAAGCGCTGGGTAACGGCGGAGGTGCTTCCCACCATCCGTAAGACCGGCGGCTACGTTGCAAATGAGGATGTGTTTGTTGAGACATATCTCCCCTTTGCAGATGAACCTATAAAGCAGCTCTTCAGGATACAGTGCAGAGTCATCAATCAGCTCAATGAGCGTATCCGTAAGGACGAGCCGAAGGTGAAGTTCGCAGACCATGTTGGTGACAGCACTAATGTCATCGATGTTAATCGCATGGCTAAGCTCTGTGCAGATCACGGCATCCGCATCGGACGCAACAGACTGTTCGCATGGATGAGGTCCCGTGGTATCCTTATGGGCGGCAATATTCCGTACCAGGAGTACATTGAAAACGGATACTTCCGTGTGAAGGAGTCGGTATACGAGACCAATGGTCAGAAAAGGACGTATCAGCAGACCTTTGTTACAGGCAAGGGTCAGCAGTACATCCTTTCAAGGCTGATGAGAGAGTATGGAGGTGTTATTAATGCCTAATCATGTTACAAGTGTAATCACCCTGTCAGGTGATGAGAGCCGTATAAAAGCTATGCTTGAACAGATCAAGAACGATGAGGTTGGCATAGGATCGGTGGACTTTAATAAGGTGCTGCCTATGCCTGAATCCCTGCATATGACAAGCGGATCCATCGAGGACAGTGCAATTGCGGTGTGCATTTCCGCAATAAATCCCATAAACGAAGAATATGAGGGTATTCAGAAGATGGATGTTGCCGAATTCCGTGAAATGCTCAGGAAGCTGCCTGTCTTATCGCAGAAGATAGATATTCTCATGCCCGAGAATGAAGCTATAAACTTAGCTGAGAACAAGTATCGTGAAAGCGTGAGGTATCTTGTTGATGAAGGAGCAAAATACATCTCAAATCTCGTAAAATACGGTGCATCAACATGGTATGATTGGGCCGTTGGTAACTGGGGTACCAAATGGAATGCCTACGGATACGACAACGGAGTCGAAATGGAAGACGGTAAGCTGAAATTCCTTACTGCATGGGCAGCTCCCCACCCTATAATGCAGAAGCTGTCAGAAATGTATCCGGATATAAAGTTCGAACACGAATGGGCTGACGAGGATATCGGCAATAACTGCGGACGCTATGTCTATTACGACGGCAAACGCATAGAAGAATACTTCCCCGATAGCCAGAAAGACTGCCTTGAATTTG
>JAAYBK010000145.1 GCA_012718885.1 Ruminococcus sp.
TCTGTCAAGGTCACATTCATCAGCGATTCAGGCAAGGAACAGGATGCCGTGCTGCCTGCACTTGAAGATGAGCATACTTTGGACGATGCTTACCGTGCATTTGCACACAGGCCTGAAAATATCCGGGAGCTTCTCTCCAAAAACTACTCTGCAAAAATGCTGGATGACAAATGCGGCTACCTGGTACTGAGTGCCGAGAGCACAGGCAGCAACCTGCGTGACGATCTGTACTTCTACACCGGAGAAAGCAAGTGGGCGAAAAAAGTGTTCCGGAAAAGGCTCCGCAGCCTTAAGGATCAGGGAATGGAATATCTTGTCATCGATCTGCGGAACAATATGGGCGGCAGCGGTGCGATAGGCTATGCGCTCTGCGAGCTGCTCACTGATAAGGATATGTATGCCTCCGGCCTTGGCGTCAGGAAGAATGGCGAATACTCCCGCCTGAACGAATACCGTATCCACGGCGACGGTGAATTTGCCGATCTGAAGGTGGTCGCACTTACGAATTTTGAATGTATAAGTGCCGGCGACAGCACTGCACAATGCCTGGCAAAGCTGCCGAACGTAACTCTGGCAGGCATCACCGATCCCAACGGCAGCGGTCAGCTGACCGGCGGAATGTGCGTGCTCACAAAGGGAGTTATAAGTGTGGCGTTTCCGGTGGGGCTCACACTCAATGAAGACGGCGAGCCGGATATCGATCCACGATCCGACCGTATAAGCCGGAATCCTGTAGAAGTAAGGATACCGCTGGACTATGATGCAGCTATGAAGATATTCCGGGACAAAGAGGATCACGAGCTGGACTGGGCTGTGGCGTATCTGGAAGGCAGCAGCAATATTTCCGGAAAATAGTTTCGCAAAAAAGTTGATATAAAATTGATAATCCCATGTTAGTATCAGAAAGAAAGGAAGTGGCAAGATGTATAGTATACTTGTTGCAGATGACGAAAAAGATGTTGTAAGCCTGGTGAAGGACTATTTTGAGCTTGCAGGCTACTGTGTATATACAGCATACTGCGGCTCGCAGGCCGTTGAAGCTGCCTCAAATTCTCCGGATCTGATACTGCTGGATGTGAATATGCCTGACGGGAACGGCTTTGAGGTGTGCAGGAGGATACGGGATCATGTAAGCTGCCCGATACTCTTCCTCACTGCTAAAATAGAGGACGAGGACAAGATAGAGGGCTTTGCAGCCGGAGGTGACGATTACATAATCAAGCCGTTTTCACTTGACGAGCTTGGTGCGAGGGTAGCCGCCCACATCAGGCGTGACCACAGAGACAATACGGCAAAGAATGTGCGTTTCTACGGCAATGTGGTAATAGACTATACAGAAAAAACTCTGAGTATCGGCGAGAATGTAATCGAGCTTGCCAATAAGGAATTCCGGATAATAGAGCTGCTATCGCTCAACACCGGACAGGTCTTTGACAAGGAACGGATCTATGAGAAGATCTGGGGATATGACGCCGAGGGAGACAGCTCTGTCATTGCAGAACACATCCGCCGCATAAGAGCCAAGCTTGGAAAACACGGTGAGGAGCATCACATCGGCACGGTCTGGGGAATGGGGTACAAATGGGTAAAATAAAAGGAAAAAGCATAGGAGCCTCGCTGATAAAGTACCTGCTCCCCTGTATGCTGGTCTGTATGGCAGGCTGCTACGCAATAGATATCATAATGGGATCCCTCTACAACTGGTATGCCGCAAGCCACCTTGCTGAACCGGGAGCCTACGAGCTGAAAATAACAGACGAGCGGCGGTACACCCTTCTCTGCATGATCGGCGCAGGCAAATACCTGATTATACCGCTTTGGTCAGCAGTATGCCTCTGGTACACATTCCGGATCTTTTACCGCCGTGAGCTTGAAACGCCCATAAAGGCACTTCAAGCAGCATCAGACAGGATTCTTTCAGATGACCTCGACTTCAAGGTAGAGAACAGCTGCACTAACGAGCTTGGACAGCTCTGCGTATCCTTTGAGGAAATGCGGAAAAATCTGTACGAGAGCAACTATGAACTTTGGAAGTCTCTTGAAGAGCGCAAGCGCCTGAACTCTGCATTTGCCCATGATCTGCGGACACCAATAACCGTACTGAAGGGCTACGCAGACCTGGTAAAGCAATTCAGCGGCAGGCTTTCTCCGGAAAAGCAGGCAGAGATATTACAAAAAATGAGCAGCCAGATATCAAGGCTGGAGCACTATACCGAAAAAATGAACTCCGTCCAGAAGCTGGAGGATATTATCCCCGAAGAAAACACCGTGCTTCTTTCTGAGGTCGTATGCCAGCTCAGGGAAACAGGAAAGCTGCTCTGCGGCGGCACTGATTTTGTATTTGAAGCAGAAAGCGTTCCTGACGAGATCCTTTATACAGACCGTGAGCTGATAATGCAGGTCTTTGAGAATCTTGTATCAAACGCATTGAGATATACCGCCGGCTGCGTGAGCGCCAAAGCAGAACTGATCGGAGAAAGGCTCAGCATAACTGTATCTGACAATGGAAAAGGTTTCTCTGAGGAAGCCCTCCGCAAGGCATGGCAGCCCTTTTACCGTGATGACAAGGCTGAGAACGACCAGCATTTCGGGCTTGGCCTATACATATGCAGGCTGCTCTGCATGAAATGCGGCGGCAGGCTCACTGTAAAAAACGGAGCCGACGGCGGCGGAATGGTAACTGCGGATTTTTCTGTAAAAAAATGTGAAAGTAGATAAAAAGTTGATATTCATAGATTATCATAATGACATGATAAGGCCAAGCCTGTCATGTCATTTCTTTTGGAGGCATTAAAATGAACAGTATGATCGAAATAAGAAACGTGAACAAATTCTACGGACGCAAACAGGCACTATACGATATAAACCTGACAATAGAAAAGGGTATGTTCGGACTGCTGGGGCGAAACGGTGCCGGCAAGACGACACTTATGAAAACTCTCGCTGCCCTTCATCAGAAAAAGGACGGAGATATAACAGTCTGCGGGATCCCGATAGAAAGGGCAGGAGAAATACGTGCGATGACCGGCTATCTCCCACAGGACTTTTCAATGTATCCGTCAATGAAGACCTATGAAGCGCTTGAGTACCTCGGAGCACTTTCCGGAATGAAGTCAGCAACTCTCAGAGAACGTGTGACCGATATCCTGCACAAGGTCAATCTGACAGAGCAGCGCAGCAAAAAAGTCGCCCAACTCTCCGGCGGAATGAAACGGAGGCTGGGTATAGCTCAGGCTCTTATACACGATCCTCAGGTACTGATAGTTGACGAACCTACAGCCGGACTTGACCCGGAAGAGCGCATACGCTTCCGGAATCTTCTATGCGAGTTGGCTGAAGACAGGATAGTTATACTCTCCACCCATATTGTAGGGGACATTGAAGCGACCTGCGAGCAGATAGCCATAATGGACGAGGGAAAGATACTATGGCAAGGCACAGTGAACCAGCTCATCAGCAATGCCTGCGGCCACGTATATACTGCAAATGTGGAAAGGAAATTCATGCCTCAGCTAAAAAAGAACTATATAGTTACCGGCATGATAACACAGGCGGAGTATGCAACTGTGCGGATCGTATCAGACGAAGAGCCTGATCTGCCAAACGCTGTACTGACGGAGCCGGATCTTGAAGCGGCATATATGTACTGCCTTCACATCAGCGGATGCGATGTAAAAGGAGATGAGAACTGATGCTTTTCACCAGAGAATGTAAGAAGATATTCCGCTCACTGACCTTTATCATATACTGTGCAATGGTGATCCTGATGTTCTTCACGCAGTTCTGGCCTGAGCTGGATGAACGTGTGACCAGCTCAACTATTGAATCCTATGAGCTGACAAAGATCTCGGGCGAGCCTGAAACGATAATGCCGAAAGCCCTTGACTCACTGACGGGCTGTTATTTCTCAAACACATACAGGTGCTATCCATATGGGCTCCTCAAGGCAGTCCACCTCAACAGCAGGGACAATGATAAGATCAAGGGCTACATTATTGAAATAAGCGGGCTCAACGATGATGAAATGGAAAAGCTGAAAGCCGCTTCATCCTTTTCTCATGTCAGGATCGGCACAAATGAGCTTGAAAGCTATAACGTGAACCACGTTCCCTTGCGTGAAGATATCACCTACGGACGCTTCAGGGAGATAATGGGCGAAATTGACGATATACTCGGCGGCGGCTCAGACTACCGGCCGGATGACCTGGCCTATAAGTTTTCTCAGGAACCCATGAGTCACGCAGAAATAATAGAGCAGTATGATGACTTCATTGAAAAGGATCATATAGCTGCCGCTTACGGACGGCTGTTAAGTGATTATCTGGGGATAGTTCTGGCCGTGATACCCGTCTTTGCAGCCGCAGCTCTGGTAACGGCCGATAAGCGAGCGAAGATGGATGAGCTTGTCTATTCACGCAGGATATCCTCATTCAGGCTGATTTTCACAAGATTTTCCGCACTTGTCCTGACAATGGCACTCCCCGTACTTTTATGTGCCTCAATAACTGCTGCAAAGATCATGCATATGTACAAGGGCGATGCTCCGGATATCGCAGGAGCATTTACAGTTCCCGGCATATGGCTCCTTCCGAATATAATGCTGGTTACAGCGCTGGGTATGTGCATTTCCGAGCTTTTTTCCGCAGGAATGGCAATACTGGTGCAATTTGCAGCCTGGTTCATTTGCATGATGATGACTTCATCACCGCTTTATGGACATATCGGCAGGTACACTTTTGTATGCCGCCATAATTCCCTGTTTTACAGGTCGGAGTTCATGGAGCATTACAGCGACTTTTTATTCAACCGCATATTCTACACCGCAGCAGCACTGGCAGCAGTTTTGCTTACAGTGATCGTGTACGAGTTGAAAAGAGGAGGAAGGTTCAATGGATTGGTGTTATTCGGCAAGGATAGTATATTCAGACGTAAGGCATAATTTTCTCCTGCACTATCTTCTTGCGGCAGCCGTAGTTTTTATCACACCGCTTTTTTTCAGTGTCTCCGGGCTTGACTCCCGGCAAGCCGCTCAGCCGCTTGAGATGATAATATCTCTCACCGGCACTGTCCTTCTCACGCCTGTTTTTATGCCGGAACAGAACGGAAGCATACGTGATGTGATCCGCTCAAAGAAAACACCTTATCTGCTTACGTGCATTGTCAGGCTGTGTATCGATATGCTGATCCTCGCCGCACTTGCAGGCATATCAGTGCTGTACATGAAAAAATGTCGCTCAGAGGTGACATTCCTGCATTTTGCCGGAACTGCCGCCAGTGCAATGGCACTCGGTTCGCTCGGTTTTTTTGCCGCAGGTCTAAGCAATAACGTCATCATAGGATATATGGCATCGCTGCTATGGTATATCATTAATTTCACTGCGAAGGATAAGCTCGGAGTATTCTTCATCTTTTCAATGATGAACGGAAGCTTTGATGAAAAGAAATGGCTTCTTGCACTTTCATTCGCACTTATCCTCCTGACCTTCGTATACCTGAGTTACGTAAAATACAAAATATGACAGTCCCCCCCCCGCATCACCTGTTTTCCGGTAATGCGGGGGTACACTTTCCATGCCTCCGATGCCATTAAGTCTGTTATTGCCCCACATATACAATCCACCGTCTTTTGTTATAGCACCGCTGTGTCCGTTTCCAAGACTTACAGCATCAACGTTATCCATTATTTTTATCGGGCTTTCAGCAATATTATGCTCATTATTTCCAAGCTGGTATTCAAAACCACATCCCCAAACATAAAGGCTTCCGTCTTCTGTAACAAAATCTGTATGAGAACCGCCAAGACTTAATCTGTCCATGCTATGAGGCTCGGACTCAGCTATAGAAGGAGTTTCCTCGGCGTTCCCGTTTCCCTCCGGAACTGAAGCTGGCTGATCAGTGATATTTGCAGTTGTTTGTTCTGCTGTATTCGTTTCAGCAGATGCAGTTTGTGGTTCTTCAGTCGTTTTTGAATTATTTTCTGATGCTGTCTTTTCTGAACAGCTTGTCAATGACGCAGTAAGTATGCAAAGTAGTATGTTGATAATGAGCAGCTTTTTCATCGGAATAATGTCTCCTTTCTTTTTTCAGTTCAACAAAGCGTCATATTTTTGCAATCCCTTTCTGTCATCTTGCCCATGGTACATCCGATATGCCCAGAAGCGCTTTATAACAATTATAACGTTTATGCTCATTCTTTTCAGGAAGCTCAGGCGAGAGCAATGGAAAGTGTAGCAAGTTGCATTATCAAGAAAAAAGACAATTAACCCTTGTTAATATCGTATAAAGGACAAATAAAGGACAAAACCACTTTTGGCATAAAACAGAAATAGCGAAAACGCCTATATTTCAACGTTTTCGCTACCTTAAACTGGCAGGGGCAGAAGGACTTGAAAGTTCTGATATACCTGTTTCAACTTGTTGCAACTTGCTATAAACGGCTTAAAATAGCCTTTTTCAAAATTTTACTTATTTTAACTTTGTCCGTTTTTTACTAAGTTTTCGTAACAATAAAGGACAAATAAAGGACAAATCTTATGGCATATTCCTGTTGATATTTCGCTGAAAAACTATTTAATTGAACTTAATTTGGAGGTACAATAATGGACAAATTCAAGAGTGAACAGACTGCTTACGATCCTCAGAAAAAGAAATACGTTCCGCTGTGGAGACTTGACACTGATACTATAACTGTTACACATTTCAACCCAGATACTCAAACTGAAGAAGTACGAACATACAGCACCGACTATATTGGCTACCACCTTCACTATTGTGACAGTAAGTATCCTGATTATATCCGCAAGCTTGTGAATGAAGGAAAGATTATACAGTATCTTGATGAATTGGAGATCAAAATCGATGCCGCGATCAAAAGTCAGGTTGAACGCTGGAAACATACGGATAACGAATATCTGGAAGCTGTAAGAAATGGGGATACCAAAAAGATAATCGGTCTTGAGAATTGTTTCATAGGTATGGCAAGAGAAGTAGTATTTGACTGCATGATATATGTTTAAGCAATATATGATTTAACAAAAAGAGCCTGAATTTTATAAGAGCAGGCTCTTATATCCAATCAACCGTTTCGAGATGAATATTCATTTATTCCCGCATACCCAATTGACTATTTGATCAAACAGTGATATAATTTATATAATGAGTATTTTTGCAGCGCTCTGCACTATTATATGGAGGTTTTTATAATGAGCAAGATCTCTTTTATAACTTTCTGTGTTGAATACTATGCTCAACATACTAATAAAGCAAGTAATGAGGTCTATGAACTTTTCAAACAGGAAAAGGTGCTCGATCTGCTTGAAAACGACTATAACGACCTCCACGGAATGGGAATGGAATACATTATTCAATTCATTGATGAATATTTAGGAGTTGCATAATATGTTAGTTTATCATGGAACTACTTTAGAAATACGACAGCCTAAGATAATCACAACTGAAATTGGTCGTGATTTTGGCTTTGCCTTCTATACTACCGATATAAAAGAGCAAGCCGAGCGTTGGGCTCTCAGACGAGCGATGATACTTACAAGAAAGAATAAGACAAAGGCTTCAGCTGTTGTTAATATCTATGAGTGGGACAGAGATGAAGCTTATGATATTTTAGAGTTTGACGGTGCTTCTATGGAATGGCTTGATATGGTTGTAAGTTGCCGAAGTAACTTGTCATTCAAACATGATCACGACATTGTTATCGGAAAGATTGCTAATGATAATGTCGGAGAAACAGTTGCATACGTTATACATGGCATTATGAGAAAAGAAGATGCAATAGAAAGGCTTAAATTCGAGAAGATCAACAATCAGATAGCCTTTTGTTCTGAGAATTCTCTTAATCAACTCAAATTTTTAAGAAGCTACATTGTGGAGGAGTAATTATGAATCACGCTACAACAAGAGCAACAATTATTCCTGAAATCGTTCGTCTTATCTCAGAAAAATACAGTATATCTGAAAAAGAAGCATTGGAGAAGTTCTATACATCCGCAACAGGGGCAAGCTATGCCGATGATAAAACAGGATTGTATGGTCAATCCGCTTTATTTGTATTTGGATTGTTTTGCGAAGAATATGAACAGCAATTGTAATTGTTGCTCCACTGAAAAATAGATAATTATATTAAAAGCAGACTTTATAAGTCTGCTTTTTCTTTTGAGGCGGATTGTGATATTTCTAATATCATACCATGAACACGTAAAAAAGTCCAGCTTTCGGCCAGACTTTTTTGACAAGCTAAAGCCCCTACATGTAATAAGTAGGGGCTTGCACATATTTTAGTTCTATTCAACCAAAAGGAAGATGAATTTCAAAAAAATCTTATTAAGGTAGATCTGCATATTAGCAAATGATTATTTGTCAAGGTGAAAATAATATTTGAATAGATACTAATTATTTGACATCAAAGAATCTGAGGTAATTGTACATACTTAATACAAACTCCGTTCCAAACTTCTGCGCAATGAAGGATTTGAAGCTGTATGCGCTGAACGAACCGCCCCACATAACCTTATAAAGCTTGCGGAAACTATTTACAAACTTAAGGTAATCCTGATGAGATTCTTTATTGAGATTATTGAATGGGCAGGATGTTCCAAGGAGTTCGTTCATTGCCTTTGCAGCCTGCTTATTCTCATTGGATGCATAGTCATTATCGGTTTTTGCTGAGAAATATTCTTCAAGTTTTGTCCAGCCATAGCCGCCATTCTCATTACCTAAAGCCGCAAGTTTCTTTTCAAATTGATATCTTAAATCATTGCCGCTGTAGTACTCCATTATTTTATCATATGTATCACTTACACCATACGGGGAGTAATCATCATTAAAAATATTTTTATTTCTGAGGTTAGAACAATTTTGAATAGCTGTTAATGCTCTAATTTTTGTAACGAATTCGTCCCAGTTATCCGTATGCTCCCCATCAGGGGTAATAAATCTCCAGAAATGGAAATTATTATCATATGCAGATCCGCTATTACAACCATAGCTATGTGACATTTCATGTGCAATTACACATGTGATTTCATCCTTACCTGTATTTAAGCGGACAATATCTCCGTCTGTCAGAGTTTTACAAATAGCTATAAATGAATGTGAATTTCCATCTTTATTAATTGTATCTTTTGAACTGAAGCCTCCGTATTCTGTAGGATAATCATAACATATGTAAAGTGTTCCAAGCTTTTCACCAGTAGTTTTGCTGAGTGCGTTCGCATAAATACAGAGGTTCTTAGCCCATTTCACAATATTGTTATATGCAACTCTGTCATCCTTTCTGAGTCTTATATAAAGATTTTCTCCACCAGGAGCTTTTACATCAAGGTAATAATAACCATGATTTAGATTAGATTCTATCAATGCAGAGTTGCACTTAAGATCACTGATATTAGGCAGATCTTCTGTTGCAAATGATTTTAAATCACCAAAGAAAAATACGTCATTGTATACCAGTTCACAATAGTCATTTGACTTTCTGACAACAGATGGAACATAAGAATGTGTGTTGCTAACATTATCAACACCACAGGTTACATCAAGCTTTGTTTTTTCAAACTGTTTATCAGTTATTGTATTGATATTCTTTCCGCTTATTCTTAGTATAATAGTGGATTGTGTGAGCTTGGGGAAAGCAATGGTATTATTTGCATACGATATAACATCGCCACCGTACTCATCTTCCGTGATCTGTGCGTTTACATATGTACCAAATGCTCGGCTTGTTGAAGACTCAACAGTAATCTGACTTTCATCAAAGGTGAATGTGCCTGCTCCATTACCGTTACCGGAAACGAATGCAGTGGCAGCATAAGTATTTACAGCAGGTTTAACAGCAGCAATAGCAGGGCATATAGCGAGTGCAGCAAGAGAAGCGCATATTGTCTTTTTGAAATTGATTTTTTTCATAATTATAATTCCTTCTTTTTTGATTTTCAATTAATTCCGCAAATTAAAATTGGTCAGTATTTAGTGTTTCTTCGTATAAAAACATTATCGTCTCTTTTTCATACATTTTAATGTTAAATAGAATTATTCTGATTATTTTATGATCCGTTATCCTCCTTATTCGCACTTTATTTATAAATGCTTGCATCAGATCAAAGCCGTAAAGACACAAGTTAATTGATCGCCCCCCTGCTGTTTAAAAATTTCTTTGACAGATGCAGCATAAATTATCGTTTCATTCATTAGACTTGCTGATTTTAAAAAACTCTCACCTTTTTTACTGAAATAACAACATACAATTCCTAAATGTAGATTAGCAAATGTGAACGTTCCTAAGTGAAAAAGCTAAAATTGAAGCTGCGATTTTTTTGATTTCATAAAGATTCTCCTTAAATCTTAATAGTTTGATTAATAAAATTAACTCCTACCTAATCATTCCGGAGCTTGTATAAAAATAAATGACATAAGCTATACCTCCTTTGGTTGCGATTCAAAAAGCAAGACAATATTGCTTAAGATATTTACTCAAAAAGTCACAAAGAAACAGGACAAAAATCCTGTATTTTACAACAGAATTTTTGTCCTCTGAAAAATCAAAAGATATATTAGTCAACTGAATCTTATTGAATTATTCTGGATAACTCATCTACATCCATAATATCTACCTTACCGTCACGGTTGACATCAGCGATATCCTTATCCGGTAATATAAACAGTGCCTCAAAAAAGTCTGTAGTTGTAATATATTGTTGAATAAGGTCAATATCGCTCTGGTTTATCTCACCGTCCAGATTAGCGTCGCCTCTGTTAATATCACTGTAAGAATACTGACACGCTGGGAGTTCAGAAGGAATATCATATTCGTATCTGGATGTAGGTTTTTCAATCCACCACCTGTCATGTCCTACACTGCATTTTTGCAGATCACTAATAGACTTAAGGTAATGGTCATATTTATCTCCGTCATCATGACAAGCATCCACATGGAAATAGTTATCACCTATTCTTACCATAGTCCATGCATGATAGATCATATCTGTTGTTCCGTCCTCATTTACAGATTTACTTTCACCACCTACATAATAAGCTTCAAATCCAGCTTCCTGAAGAAGTAAAGTAAGTGCTCTTGCATAACCGTCGCATACGGTAGTACTTCTTACAAATACAGAAGAATCAACATGGCATTCATGTGACGGATCAGGTTTACCATTTTTTACGTGTGCATATTCAACTTTATTGCATACCCAGTCATGAAGTTTTTTGACCTTCTGATAATCATTTGTACAGCCGGCTGTTTCAGTTGTTGCAACATACTTTATAATAGCATCAATATAGTTATTCATGAATGAAACTTCACATTGATCTAAGAAAGCAAAATTCTTCCTGATATACGGGGCGAGTCTTGAATCAATACAAGGCTTTCCGTCTTCGTCATATTTCAGCTACTGTCATATTATAATAGTATTGTTTGATTATTATTGTTGTATCAGGTTCCCCTAATTCTTTTATTTTATCAAGAAGTATGGAATTGCGTTCTGACATCTCAGTAGATTCGATTATGTTTTCCGACGATGAAATCTGTATTAATACCTCATCACCTGCAGATACTGTCATATCTGCCTTAAGCAAAGTATCATAGATAAGCCTTAATCTGTTCCGTGGATTGAATCCTATAACGAATGGACGGAAGGGTATTAGGATCACCCCCGCATACGCGGGGAATAGTTGACTTTATACTGCGGCTACTCTAACAGCTGATATCAACCGAGATGTCGAGATTGACCTTGTGGATTCGATCATCCTCTCGCGTTACGTTGCCGGTTGGAATGGATACGATACTTATTTTGCATAATGAGAAAGCTCCCTTAATGAGGGAGCTTTTTTATCATAAAGAACTGTCTTCGTCACAGTATTGATTTGTAATTCAGTCCATTCGCTTGAAATCTAATTGTAAAATAACCATAAGGCGGTCTCCCATAAATACAACATAAAATGCCTTCCATACGGGAGGCATCTTACAGCCAGATTGTTTCCGCCATCTATGCTCCGGTAGGCTCTGCCGAATTTCATACGATTACCAATCAGTGCGAATACATTGCTCTCCATACTTCCGAAACGAGCATGATGTATAACACCTGGTTCCCTTGTTTTCGGAATCTTTATGCCTCGATCATAATATCCGGGTAATGCATCATAGTTTTCTGAAAAATAACTATCTAACGATTGGTTTTTTTAATTCGGCGTTCATCTCGCTATTTTCTTTTTGCTTTGAAGAAGAAGTATTTTACCGAGAATTTAATAAAATCAGCGCCACAGTCAGAGTGTTTTTTCTGCTTCGTCGATTTCCACAATATCAAGTCCGCTTGTGTCATAAAGTACTTTTGCATGGTTGCGACGAATGAGCTTTTCTTCAACTACTCTTTCTGTACGATTATCAATTTTTTTGCGATACACCTCACCGTTTCTGTATACAACGCCTTTTTCTCTTGAAAAGAATACATTCTTTGCTGAAATATGATACTTGTTATTCTGAGGCGAATCTGTTCTGAGTTCTCCGCAGAGGTATTCTGGTGTAGTATAAACTATAAGCTGATAAGTCCTGTTTGTAGTGTTTTTAAAACGGTAATCAAGATAATTGTACATGATTGATGTACCGGTACCAAACGGGATTTTTCTCTGAAAATCCGGAAAAAGATCTAATCCATCATGGTGATGATGTTCGGTTATCTTCAGATCAGAATGCAGTACCATCCAATGTATCAGATTTGTCATCTGACACATTCCTCCTCCAATACCTGGTTCGGTATGGTCTGCAAATATCGTAAGACCTTCCTTGTATCCCTTCTTTGCTGTTGTATTGCCTACAAGATACCAGAACGAAAAAGTCTCTCCGGGACGTATAAGTATATTGGTTATTTTTGGCGAGGCAATCGTTAGATTTACAGCTTTGTTTTCCTGGAGACGCATATCTACGTTGCCTAGCCTTCGTCTTATTAGCGAATTATGCTTGTATACGACATATGGCAGTCTATTTTCTTCCCTTGTTTTAGCAAAGTGATTTGCACAACATATGTTTTTCAAAGACCTTACAATGATGCATTTTTTCTCTGAGATTGCATATGTAAGCGGTGATATTTCACAGAAAAGCTTCCTTTTCATTATCTTCCCCTCCACTTCGTTTCATAGGTATTTGAGTAATTATTATTTCATCATATATTTACGAAGAATTATTTGCCCGCTCTTAACTTAGTTCGGTCAATTGCCAACATAAGACATCTATTTACCAAATTGATTATAACACAATATTTTATATTTAGCAAGAAATCTTAAAATTTTAAACACTGTTTTTTTAATTTTTATTGCATATTTTATATTGATATGATAAGCTCATAAATATCATCGCCGCCCATAGTGCCGACAGTGCAGATGATATGAGCTTCGGGACGCTTTTCACGGACAGTCTTCAAAAATGCCTTATAGCCCTCTACAAATTCACTGCCGTTGGCATCAGAGTCTGCAGCGACATAGTTCATATCATTCGTACCGAGGTTTATGACCACAATGTCACAGTCCTCGGAGAATTCCCAGTCTGACCCGTAGTCCTTATAAATACTTGACTTGCCGTAGCAGTCGGGCAGAAGTTCTTTGTCGTTTTTGGTTCCGTCGCCCGAGTAGCCCGACACAATGCCGTAGCCGCTGTAGCAGCAGGTGGTGTAGTCCGCACCGAGGGACTTCGCTGCAAGATAGGCATAGGACTTTGAGAAATTCTCCGTAGCAGTGGTGAATGGGTCGCTGGGCGACTTACTCTCAACGCCGTATCCGCAGCTAATGGAATCTCCGATAAACTCTATCGTCAGCGGTGCTTTTTCGGCAGGCACAACAGGCTGAGCCGAACTGCTCTCCACCTCAACGGAGCGTATACCAATGCCGCCATACATGGCTTCCGAGATAAGCATGACCTTTACCGCCGCTGTTTTATCTGTATCTTTCCAGAGGCTGACCGTTACGTCCTTATCTGCCATGATCTCATCGCATATCATTTTATCGTCCACATAGACAGCATAGCGTGGGTCAAAATTATTTATATCGCTGCTGCCTGCAAGGGTAAGGGAGGCATTTCTGCCGCTTACGGTGAACTCCGCAGCCGAGCCACTCTGCACCAGCCACAGAACATCGTCCTTCATTACAGTTCTGCTTTGCAGCTTTGCGTTGTCTGCGGTTATGGGGATATTCTGAACCATAACTTCTCCCTGCGTTGAAGTCTCCGTCTGTTCCGTTTCATCGGTGGTCAGGACTTCGGCAGGCTCTGAGCTGTTATTATCTGAACAGCCTGTAAATGCTCCCACAGCGGCTATGCATAATGCACAGCCAACTGCGGTCATTGATATATGTTTCTTCATCACTTTAATTCCTCAAACAGAGATTCATAGTATTCGGGAGTTCTATCAGATTCGCTTGTAGTTACATATACCCAGCACATCATATCATTATCAATTTTTTTCATATAATAATAATCAGAAGAGTTTTCATCATAAGTACACACATCTCTCAAAAACTCCTGATTTCCGAGCTTGACATCTGATCTTTCCTGCCATTCCACATCAAGGATGCCATCTATCCATTCCCTACAATAATCAAGACACTGAGCCTCTGTAACATCCTTAACATCAGGCAAAAGAATATTAGTATTTACAAAGAACACAAACATTGCTTCCTTTGCATTTGCAAAA
>JAAYBK010000146.1 GCA_012718885.1 Ruminococcus sp.
CCCTCCGAAGCTTATTTCAAAATTTGTGGATCTCTGCCGCCAGTCGGAATCCGAGATATCAAAGGTCGCAGTGGCTGTAGATATAAGGACAGGCGATATGTTTGCCGAGATATTCCGTTCATGGCAGGAGCTAAAAAATACGCCTGACGTTGATGTAAAGGTGCTCTTTATAGACGCAGCCCATGAAGTGCTTGTAAAGCGCTACAAAGAGACCAGGAGAAAGCATCCTCTTCAGGAAAAATTTAGCGGTAATATCCTTGAAGCGATAGAGTATGAGGCAAGTCAGCTCTCGCAGCTTCGTGAGATAGCTGATTACTTTATAGAGACAACATCTCTTACGGCAGCACAGCTAAAGGAGCAGGTCAAGGCTATATTCCTTGAAAAGAGCTCTGATTCGCTGCTTATAAAGGTAATGTCCTTCGGTTTCAAGTACGGCGTAGCGACAGACAGCGATCTTGTATTTGATGTAAGATGCCTGCCCAATCCATATTACATAGATGAGCTTCGTAACCATACCGGCTGCGATGACTGTGTAAGGGATTATGTGATGAGCTTTGAGCAGTCCAAGGAGCTGTTCAGCAAATTCTGTGACCTGATAGATTACCTCATACCGCTTTATGTACACGAGGGCAAGAGCCAGCTTGTCATAGCATTCGGCTGTACCGGCGGAAAGCATCGCTCTATCACCTTTGCCGAGCTTATGGCAAAGCATCTGAGCCAGAAGGAATACAGAGTCCAGAAATATCATCGTGACATAACAAAGGATAAGAAATACTGATAGGAGGGGATCGCCATATCCTTCTCAAATGATGTTAGAAAAGAGATATGCTCCTCGGTCAACGATAAAGACAAGCGCTTTGCTTGTCTTTATGGTATGCTGTTGTTCAGCAGGACGCTGACAAGGGAGCATATATGCTTTCAGAGCGAAAGCAGTATATCTGCCGGACTATTCGGGGAGCTTTTCAGGAGCGTGTTCCACGTTGAGCTGAGCTGCCGTGAGAACGTAAGGCGCAATGATATGGTACTCTATTGCTATGATATCACAGATACCGAACTCATTGGAAAGGTGTTCGTGAAGTATCATTTTGACGAAATGCAGAGAAAGCTGGATTCCGAGATTATTGCTACTAATAGTCTCGGAGTTTTTACAGCAGGAGTATTTCTTGCCTGCGGCAGCGTGAATGATCCGGCAAAGGAGTATCATCTTGAATTTTCGGCACTGATAGCAGAGCTTGCAGATGATCTTGTGATGCTGCTTGGAGATATCGGCGTCAGTGCCGGCAAGGTCGTGCGCCGTGGACAGTACATCGTGTATATAAAGGACAGTGAATCCATTGAGGATACACTCACATTCATCGGTGCCCAGCAGTGTACTCTTGAGCTGATGAATGTGAAGATATACAAGGATGTGCGAAACAAGGCCAACCGCATAAGGAACTGTGACGCTGCGAACATAGACAAAGTCCTCAATGCGGCAATAAAGCAGCGTAATGATATAAAGCTTATAGCCTCAGTAATTGGGCTTGATTCCCTCTCTGACGAGCTTCGTGAAGTAGCCGAGCTTAGGCTTGAGAACAGCGACATGAGTCTTCAGGAAATAGGGGACAGCCTTACAGTCCCCATAAGCCGCTCCGGTGTGAACCATCGTTTCAAGAAGTTGTCCAGAATCGCAGAGGAGCTTCGCAGCGGAGGAGCCAAAAATGAGAAATGACGGATTTGTAAACCTTCATCTGCATACGGAATACAGCCTCCTTGACGGCGCTTGCCGGATCAGGGAGCTTTTTCCACGCCTTAAAGAGCTTGGCCAGACTGCCGCGGCAATAACCGACCATGGGAATATGTACGGTGCAGTAGAATTCTGGAATGAGGCGAAAAAAAACGGTATAAAGCCTATCATAGGCTGTGAGGTCTATGTGGCTCCACGTACACGGCATGACAAGGAGCCTCATATCGATCAGCAGCCATATCATCTTATACTGTTGTGCGAGAATAACGAAGGCTACCGAAACCTTGTAAAGCTGGTATCGATAGCGAGCATAGAGGGCTTTTACAACAAGCCGAGAGTGGATACAGAGATACTGCGTAAGTACCATAAGGGACTGATATGCCTTTCAGCCTGTCTTGCCGGAGAAGTTCAGCGCAGGCTGAGTTCCGGCGACTATGAAGCTGCAAAGGAAACTGCAAGGAATTATCTGGACATATTCGGTCGTGGGAATTATTACATTGAGATTCAGAATCACGGTATAAAAGATGAGCTGAAGAATCTTCCGCTGCTGTACAGACTTGCATCCGAGCTGGATATCCCTCTTGCAGCCACAAATGACTGCCATTACATAGAGAAGAAAGACTCGGAGATGCAGAACATACTCATGTGCATACAAACCGGTAAGATACTTGGCGAGCCTAATGCTTTGAGCTTTGAAACGAATGAGTTCTATGTAAAGTCTGCGGATGAAATGGCAGCATTATTTAAGGGGCATGAAGAAGCTGTCACGAACACTTCCCTCATAGCAGAGCGGTGCAATGTTGAATTTGAGTTCGGCAATATAAAGCTGCCCAGGTTCAGGATAGATGGCACAGATGATAATCAGCAGTATTTCCGTGAGCTGTGCCGCAGGGGAATGTACACAAGATATGGCAGCGCACCTCCTCAAAATGTTATCGACAGGCTTGAATACGAGCTTTCAGTTATAACGGAAATGGGCTATACAGATTATTATCTTATAGTATGGGATTTTATCAGATACGCCCGTGAGCACAATGTCCCTGTAGGTCCCGGAAGAGGCTCCGGCGCAGGAAGTCTGTGCGCTTATTGCATAGGTATCACAGGCATTGACCCTATCCGCTTTGGACTTCTTTTTGAACGTTTTCTCAATCCTGAACGAGTTAGTATGCCGGACTTCGATATCGATTTCTGTATCGAGGGAAGACAGAGCGTTAAGGACTATGTAGTTCAGAGATATGGCGAGGAATATGTATCGGAGATAATCGCTTTCGATACCCTTAAAGCAAGAGCTGCAGTGCGTGATGTGGGAAGAGTAATGAGCGTACCTTATCAGATATGCGATAAGGTAGCAAAAATGATAGATCCAAAAGCGGACTTGTCCGCAGCAATGGGAATTTCGGAAGAGTTGTCCCAGCTTTACAGAAGCGACAGAGCAGTTCGTGAGCTTATAGATATGGCGAAACGGCTTGAAGGAATGCCTCGCCACGCCTCAACTCATGCTGCCGGAGTAGTGATATCCGCAGTCCCGCTGAGCGATCTTGTTCCACTCCAGAAGAATGACAATACCATAATCACGCAGTACACGATGAATATACTCGAGTCTCTTGGATTGTTGAAAATGGACTTCCTGGGGCTAAGGAATCTGACAATAATCAGGGATACCGTAAACGAGATACACAGGACAGATCCTGATTTTGACATAGGAGCGATTCCGGTTGACGATCCGGAGGTATACGCAATGCTTGCGAAAGGGGATACAGCCGGTGTTTTCCAGTTTGAGAGTGACGGTATAACTCAGCGCCTGATCGATCTTGCACCGGAAAGGCTGGAAGACCTAATAGTGGTCATGTCACTTTACCGTCCGGGTCCAATGAAGTCCATACCTGAGTATATTGAAAACAAGAAGCACCCTGACAGAATAAAGTACAAGCATCCGGTGCTGGAGAGCATATTGAAGGAGACCTACGGCGTAATGGTATACCAGGAGCAGGTAATGGAGATATGCCGGAAGCTTGCAGGCTATTCCTACGGCCACGCAGATATCGTCCGCAGAGCAATGGCCAAGAAGAAGCACGATGTTATGCTGAAGGAGCGAGAAAGCTTTGTCAGCGGAGCATTGTCCAACGGTATACCACAGGAAACTTCAAATGCAGTTTTTGATGAAATGGTCAGCTTTGCGTCATATGCCTTTAATAAATCCCATGCGGCGGCATATTCATATCTTTCCTACCAGACGGCATATCTTAAATATCATTACCGTGGTACCTATATGGCCGCATTGATGTCCAGCGTCATGTCTGTTACAGGAAAGCTTGCTGAATACATCAATGACTGCCGGAATCACGGGATAGAGATTGTACGTCCGGATATAAACAAGAGCATGAAGAGTTTCACATATACCGGCGGAAAGATATATTTTGGCCTGCTTGCGATAAAAAATGCCGGCAGCGGACTTGCTGACCGCATAATCACTGAAAGGCTGATGCATGGATCTTTTACCGGACTTCAGGACTTCTGCGAAAGACTGGAAGGTCGGGAGCTTAACAAAAAGGCGCTTGAGAATCTTATAAAGGCCGGAGCATTTGACGATATGGGAATGAACCGCAGGCAGATGCTGGAAAACTATGAAATGATAATGGATGCAGTGGCCTCCGGTTCGAGGGGCGTTATCGACGGGCAGCTCAATCTTCTTGATAGCGGCGGTGAGATCGATATGGGTATTCGCATACCATATGCCGTTGAATACGATAAGCGTGAGCTGCTGGCAATGGAGAAGGATGCTGCCGGTATGTACCTGACCGGTGATCCGCTTTCAGATCATTCGCACATTGCATCATTGCTCAGGACGAAAAATATAAAAGAGATAATATCACTGGACAGACTTAAAGACGGCGATGAGGTAAAGCTGCTCTGTACAGTTCAGGACAAGAAAATCCACATGACAAGAAAGAATGAGCGGATGTGCTTTATAACAGTGTCAGACGGAAGCGGAGAACTGGAAGCAGTTGTATTCCCCGATCTTTTTGCAGTATCAGCTACAAGGCTGACAGTTGGGAATATAGTTCTTATCTCCGGAAAGATCTCAGTAAAGGATGACAGTGTGACTGTAGTCTGCGGGTCTGTTATTTCGGAAAAGGAATTTCCACGCTATACAGAGAACATGAAGCTTTGCATCAAGCTCAGCTCGGACAGTTCATCAATCGAAAGCATAAAGGAGATATGCCGAAAATACAGAGGCAATACCAGTGTATGCTTCTATTTCACAGACCTGAGAAAGATGCTTGTCCCGAAGGAAAAACTGACTGTCGGGATAAGTGCAGAGCTTTTTGCATCCCTTTCAGACGTTGCCGGCTCATCTAATATCGGACTGATTGTATAAATGCAGGGATTTTTTAAAAAAACATCAAAATACACTTGACAATATTTCTACAAAGTAGTAAAATATATATGTATGGAATTATACTTCAGCAATGGCGCTGTAAGTTATAATATATGCCAAGTGCAGAATGGAGAATATGTATGATTAAGAAAATCGGTGTATTAACAAGTGGCGGAGACGCACCGGGCATGAATGCTGCTGTAAGAGCAGTTGTAAGAACTGCCCTTAGCAAGGGCATGGAAGTCTACGGTATCCGCAGAGGATATGAGGGACTTATAACAGGTGATATATTCCAGATGGATGAGAGAAGCGTTTCAGACATCATCCACAGAGGCGGAACTATTCTTTATACAGCAAGATGTCCTGAATTCAGAACTGAAGCAGGCGTTGAAAAGGCAAAGGCAAAGTGCGAGGAGCTCGGTATCGAAGGCCTGGTAGTTATCGGCGGAGACGGTTCATTCAGAGGCGCTGCTGATCTTTCAGCAAAGGGCGTTCTTTGTGTA
The DNA here is from genome assembly GCA_012718885.1 of Ruminococcus sp. Classification (GTDB taxonomy): domain Bacteria; phylum Bacillota; class Clostridia; order Oscillospirales; family Ruminococcaceae; genus Ruminococcus. Next base: position 5,609 of record JAAYBK010000146.1, read on the forward strand.
GGTATCCCCGGAACTATTGATAACGATATCGCTTGCACAGATTATACTATCGGATTTGATACAGCAATGAACACAGCTATGGAGCTTGTTGACAAGCTTCGTGATACTTCCCAGTCACACGACAGATGCTCTGTTGTTGAGGTAATGGGAAGAGGCGCTGGTCATATCGCTGTTAATACAGGTATTGCCTGCGGAGCAACAGATATCATTACAAAAGAAGTTCCTTATGACCTTGATGCTATCGCAGCAACAATGCTGGCTAAGAAGGCAAAGGGCAAGCAGAACTTCGTAGTTATCGTTGCTGAGGGAATCGGTCATACTCAGGAGATCGCAACAGTTCTCCAGGAGAAGACAAACATTGAAACAAGAGCTACTATCCTCGGTCACGTTCAGAGAGGCGGAAATCCTACTCTCAGAGACAGAGTTGAGGCTACAAGAATGGGTTATTATGCAGTAGAGCTTCTTGAGGCTGGCAAGGGCAACAGAGTTGTTGGTATCAAGAACAGCGAGATCGTTGATTACGATATCCAGGAAGCGCTCAGCATGAAGAAGCCTTACGACGAGAAGCTTCACCATATTGCAGAGCAGATTGCATTCTGATTATTAAGGCACACATTACTGTGTGCCTTTTTTATGTGAAATCAGCAGAAATTATACGCCCTGAGGCTTCTGAGGCATAGTTCCAGTGGGAGATATGGTCACCGGTGTACCAATATCTGATATCTTTCTCTGTATCTATTTCTTCACATACATCTACGATAACCAGCTTGAACTTCATTTTATCAGGTATAATTGCTTTTATATAGACACTTACAAGCTGTCCGGGGTGAATATCATCCTTAGGTTCGGCAAGGCCGGCCAGATTAGGTGCAAGCTCAACAAATACGCCATATTCTTCAACAGACCTGACTATTCCTGATACTGTTTCTCCGGCTGAAAAAAGAGCGGCATTCTCATCCCATGTACCCAGCAGCTCTTTATGGGTAAGCTGTATCCGGTCATTTTCCTTTGACCTGACCACTGCACGTATGTACTGACCTACTCTGAATCTGTCTGAGGGATGAGCTATGCGTGAGACTGAAATCGTATCTATCGGCAGCATTGAAGGCACTCCGCATCCTATATCCACAAAGCATCCGAACTGTTCAAGATGAGTAACTCTTGCGTCAATTATATCACCGGGAGAAAGAGGCACAAGATAGCCCGAGATACACCTTTCTTGAGCTCGCTTTCTTGAAAGAACAGCTTTTACAGCTCCCTTATCATCCTGACTGACGTTTGTTACAACGAAACATACAGGCTTGTTTACCCGGGATATCAGAGCGATATCCCGGGTTTTGCCTTCGGCTATACCAACAGCGCCTTCCTCACGGGGAATAATGCCTTTGCCGCAGGGGAGATCGATGATGAGATCGTGTGAATTGCTGCAAACGACAGCTCTTGCTTCAAGTATTATACCATTTTCCATTGCCTCTGCCAGTCCTTCATAGCTTGCTGTGAGCCTGGCATTTTCATGGCTTCTTATGAGTGAACCTTCTGGTTTGTAATCCATATTTGTACCTCCGTTGCAGTAGATTCATAGATAGTCAATCTTATGCGGTGGTTTACAAGGATATTACATCAGACCTCGCTTTTTATCTTTGAGCCTCCAAGAGAATAGAAAAGCGAGCAAACTTTTCCTGCACTTGCCGCATCACATATAACAAATCCTCTTGCAGTTCTGCTCCTGTGAGGCTCTGGGATAACATCTTCAGAAGCAGGGGATTCTATGGAAGCGGTATAATAGTTATAAGTTGTCACAGCTGTAGGGATTATGGTAAAGATACTACCGTTGCGGAGCTTCTGAGCCTTATCGGAAATTTTGTTATATATCACACCTGTCCGGTATACACCTTTTACGTCATTTCTGATACGTGAAAGCGCTGCTTCAGCCATATCCGGCGATTCAAATTCTGCTGAAATTCTTGACATCATATTATCACCCTTCATAATTTTTTGGTTGACTTCAATATGTTTATTTATGCATTTTTATTATTTTTCCACAAATCCAAAAAAATATGCGCTTTTAATATTGATTTAGGAGCAGTTTTGGGGTATAATGTTAAATGTACGATTTTCGGTATTTATAGAAAGGAGGGAATATTTTGGACATCCGACCGGGAGACATTCTGACAATGAAAAAAAATCATCCTTGCGGCGCAAACGAAATGTATGTTATCCGCTCAGGAATGGATTTCAGATTGAGATGTGTGAAGTGTTCCAGAGAATTTCTTGTGCCGAGGAACAAGATCGAAAAGAATATCCGGAGCGTTAAACATCCGGATGAGGGTTAGCCTGCTGCATTTTTATTGAACTGATTTTTGCTAAAGGAGTAGTAAGATGTTTGAAAAACTTGCAGTAATGGAAGAGAAATATGAGGATATCAGCACCAAGCTGTCTGATCCGGATATTGTCAATGACAATAAGCTATATACTCAGCTTATGAAGGAGTACAAAAATATGACTCCTATCATTGAGAAGTACCGTGAGTATGTCAGGGCTATGAGATTATTTGAAGAGGCTAAGGAGCTTCTTGCAGACAGCGGTGATAAGGAACTCAAGGAAATGGCTCAGGAGGAGCTTGAAGAGTCTAAGGAGGCTATGGAAGCTCTCACTCAGGAGTTAAAAGTCCTTCTCCTTCCCAAAGACCCTAATGATGATAAAAACGTAATTATTGAGATAAGAGGAGGCGCAGGCGGCGAGGAGGCTTCGCTGTTTGCCAATTCGTTATATCGAATGTACACTATGTATGCAGAAACCCGTGGCTGGAAGCAGGAGGTATTGAGTGCCAATCCCACTGAGTTGGGCGGTTTCAAGGAGATAAGCTTCTCTGTTGAAGGCGACGGAGCATATTCAAGACTCAAATACGAGAGCGGTGTACACCGTGTACAGCGTGTTCCTGAGACTGAATCCCAGGGACGTATCCACACCTCGACTGTAACAGTAGCCGTTCTTGTAGAGGCGGACGAGGTCGAGCTGGAGATTAATCCAACAGATCTTAAGATCGATTATTTCCGTGCCAGCGGCGCAGGCGGACAACATATAAATAAAACAGAATCCGCTGTAAGAATAACATATCTCCCCACGAATGTGGTGGTAGAGTGTCAGGATGAAAGAAGTCAGCATAAGAACAAAGATAAAGCTATGAAGATCCTTCGTTCAAGGATCTATGAAGCTATGCAGGAGGAACAAGACGCTAAGATAGCCTCGGAGAGAAAAATGCAGGTCGGAACAGGTGACCGCTCCGAGAGAATAAGGACCTATAACTATCCGCAGGGTAGACTCACAGATCATCGTATCGGCCTTACTATATACAGGCTTGAGGATATCCTTAACGGAAATCTTGATGAGGTATTCGATGCACTGGCTACTGCCGATCAGGCAGCTAAGCTTGCTGCTCAGGAAGCGTAATTATGGAAACGATTCTGCTAAGTGATAACGAAGCGCAGCTGGAAATAGCTGCCGGATTTATAAAAAGCGGAGAGATAGTCGGTATCCCCACTGAAACAGTATACGGTCTTGGCGCAGATGCTTCAAATGAAGAGGCTGTACGTAAGGTCTTTGCTGCAAAGGGACGCCCTGCTGACAATCCGTTAATAGTACATCTTGCTGATTTTTCTCATGCCTGCAAGTACACTTCATATATACCTGAGCTTGCATACCGACTTGCTGAGAGATTCTGTCCGGGACCGCTTACAATGGTACTGCCCAAGAATGAGCTGATACCAATGATAACATCAGGCGGACTTGACACAGTAGGTATAAGAGTACCTTCACATCCTGTTATGCACAGGCTGATTGAGCTTTCAGGCTGTCCCATAGCAGCTCCCTCGGCAAATACCTCAGGCTATCCGAGCCCTACCTCAGCAGATCATGTCATGCGTGATATGATCGGTAAGATCGCCGCTGTTGTAGATGGAGGACAGTCTGAATTCGGCGTAGAGTCAACAGTCATCTCCTTTGAAGGAGATAATGCAGTAAGGATCCTCCGTCCGGGCTGCATAACAAGGGAAATGCTTCTTGAGGTATGTGATGAAGTTGTGATCGATCATGCGATACTGCACGAACTTGAAGCTGGTCAGAAAGCTGCATCACCAGGAATGAAATATAAGCACTATTCTCCTAAGGCAGATATAATAATGGTTGAAGGCGATGCTGACGCCTTCAGAATGTATGTTGGCGACAAGATGAACGACGATACATACTGCCTTATATATGACGGTGATGAGAGGGATTTCCCTTATCGTCATATGACATACGGAGAAGACAGCTCAGAACAGGCACACTGGCTTTTCCAGAGAC
>JAAYBK010000147.1 GCA_012718885.1 Ruminococcus sp.
CAAGAAAGATAACTAACAGAAGCTTTACGCTTGAATTTGAACAGTATGAGAAAGTTGAAGAACGCAGGCAGGCTATAACCTGCGAGACCTATTTTGTCGATGAAGAGGGTAACAAAGTTTCCGGAGAATATCGTTTTGTTGCTGCTTCTGAGAGTGATGATATGGAAGCACGAATCACGAAAATCAGGTTCAATCTTATGAATATTGAATTTGACCGCAGCAAACGGTATTACCTGATACTGAAGAACATTGCAAAACAGGATGAATATATTGAACGCGAGCAGTTCGTTATTGATATTCTTCAGTTCAAGATGTTCTAAAGGAGGTATTGGTTCATGGATCAGTTGGATAAAAAAGTTTTTGAAGTCTTTTCGGGACGTGTAGTTCCGAAGGGAGCGACAAAGAAAATAAAAGACAGTGCGAATGTTCCGACCTACGTGTTAGAATATCTGCTTGGTAATTACTGTACCTCTGATGATGAGGATGAAGTCGCAGCTGGTATTGAACAGGTTAAAAGGATTCTTTCTGATAATTATGTGCGTCCGGATGAGGCTGAGCAAATAAAAGCAAGGATTAAAGAAGAAGGTAATCATACTGTCATTGATAAGATCAGTGTCAAGCTCAATGAGCGGTCAGATCAGTATGAAGCTGACTTCCTTTTCCTTGGTATTAAGGGTATCTATGTTCATCCGAAATATATCCGCTCATATGAGAAGCTTTTAGCAGGTGGAATTTGGTGCATTGTTGATCTTACGTATTTTTACAATGAAGACGAAAAGAAGAACAGTCCTTTTGTTATAAGCGAGATCACTCCGATTCAGATGCCGAATCTTGATAAGAATGAAATCATTGAAGCAAGAAGTCAGTTTTCAAAGGAAGAGTGGATTGACCTGCTTCTCAGGTCTTGTGGTATGGAACCTACACAGTTTGAGTACCGTGTAAAATGGCATCTGCTTACAAGACTTGTTCCGCTGGTAGAGAACAATGTGAATATTTGCGAACTGGGACCGAGAGGAACAGGTAAATCACATATTTACAAGGAACTTTCCCCTAACTCTATTCTGGTTTCTGGCGGACAGACCACTGTTGCTAATTTGTTTTATAACATGGGAAGACGACAGGTAGGTCTTGTAGGCCTCTGGGATGTCGTTGCTTTTGACGAGGTAGCCGGTATCAATTTCAAAGATAAAGACGGCGTTCAGATCATGAAGGACTACATGGCATCAGGCTCATTTGCCAGAGGTAAGGACGCTATTCAGGCTAATGCTTCAATGGTGTTCGTAGGTAATATCAATCAGAGCGTGGATTATCTTCTTAAAACTTCACATCTGTTTGAACCGTTCCCTGATGCAATGATAGACAGTGCGTTTTTTGACAGAATGCATTGCTATATCCCGGGATGGGAAATTCCTAAGATGCGCCCAGAATATTTTACAGATAATTACGGATTCATTTCTGATTATCTTGCAGAGTTTATGCGTGAAATGAGAAAGGTTCCAGAAACGGATGCCTTTGATAAATTCTTCAAACTCGGCAGATGCCTGAATCAGAGGGATACTATCGCTGTAAGAAAGATGGTATCAGGTCTGACAAAGCTTATTTACCCAGATGAAAAATATACAGAAGAAGACATGGAAGAGATTCTGAGATATGCTATCGAGGGACGTAGAAGGGTTAAAGAGCAACTGAAGAAAATCGGCGGAATGGAGTTCTATGATGTACAGTTCTCCTTTATCCGTAATTCAAATATGGAAGAGGTAAACGTTCCGGTTCTCGAACAGGGCGGCGGTAAACTGATTCCTGAAGGGACTGGAAAAGCCGGACATGTATATACCGTTGCTAACGGAACTAACGGCATGATGGGCCTGTTCAAGTTTGAGAGCACAATAACAAACGGCAGTGGTAAATTTGATGTCACCGGTATGCAGAGTGCAAAGGAAACCAAGGAATCCGTCAAGACAGCTCAGAACTACTTTAAAGCTAACGCTAAACATATAAGTGCATCAATATCAACCGACAGCAGAGATTATCTGATGCACATTCAGGATTGCCAGGGAGTAGGTCTTGACAGCAATATTTCGCTTCCTGCATTGGTTGCATATTGCAGTGTGGCTATTGACAAACCTGTTCTGCCTCAATTATGCGTACTCGGTTCTATGAGCATAGGTGGCACCATAAATCCTGTAGAAGAGCTTGCATCAACACTCCAGGTCGCTTTTGATACAGGTGCAAAGAGAATTCTGATCCCGATGAGCAGTGCAGCAGATATACCAACCGTACCGGCAGAACTGTTTGCCAAGTTTCAGATTTCATTCTACAGTAGCCCGGAGGATGCTGTGATTAAGGCGTTAGGAATTGAATAGTGATATACAGTAAAAGGCTCTACGGGGAACGCATCAGTTCATGGTGCGACTTCGCGTAGAGCTACTTTCATATAATCGGGCTTTCTACATAATATTTCAAAACTGTAATGACTTTGCCAAAATACCTATATTCCTTCAATCTTTCCCTCGACAAGCGGTATTCGCTATCATTGATGCTTTGAAATGCAGATAGTTCGCCATTAACAAAATCGGCGCTAGAATCCACAATCACAAGATCTCCGGTATCAACACCATAATCCGGCAGTTCTGGCTTCTTATCTGCTATAAAAGCCCTTGGAGCTTTTATCCCTTTGGGAAGTAGGCTATTAGGAATATCGATACTATCCATAGTCGCTCCTCCTCACCCTATAAATCCGACTAAATCACCGGATATATCCTTGATCTTGTCCATATCAAGCTCCATATAGCTCTTGCTAGCTCCTACGGTCTTAAAAAGCTGTATCTTCTTTCCGACAGCATCAATCTTTCTGAC
>JAAYBK010000148.1 GCA_012718885.1 Ruminococcus sp.
ATCCCTTACGGAAAGCTGACGTTGCTTGAAGGAGATCCAGGCGAAGGAAAATCGACCTTTATGCTTCATATAGCGGCTCTTATTACCCAAGGGCAGGATATGCCTGATGGTTATAAAGTTGAAAAGGCTGAATATGTGATCTACCAATGCAACGAAGACGATGTAGCTGATACTATAAAACCGAGATTACAATCAGCTGGAGCTGACTGCTCTAAAGTGGCATACATAATAGACGATAACAGCAGCCTCACCTTGAACGATCAGCGAATAACGCAGGTTTTAGAGAAAACTCATGCAAGGCTCTTGATTCTTGATCCTTTCCAATCATTTTTGATGCAGGACGGAGACTTGCACAGCGTTGGCAGAATGAGAACTACCCTTGGTAATTTAGCTGTTATAGCCTCCAGATACCGATGTGCAGTGGTGCTGATAGGTCACATGAATAAGTCAGCAACAGGAAAAAGCTTATACCGTGGACTCGGAAGTATTGATATAGCAGCTATTGCCAGAAGCGTATTGATGGTTACTCGTGATGAGGATGATCCAGAGATACGATATATGATACCGATCAAATCCAGCCTTGCTCCCGAAGGTCCGGAAGTAGCTTTCAGGATGAATAGAACCATCGGATTTCAATGGCTGAAGAACAAGAATAAAAACCATAAAAAGCACTTTAAAAAGAGTGATGTCGCTGATAATTTGTTATCACTACGCAAAAGTATGCAAGGTGTTATTCCCGGTATTAGTAGAGATATAATCCTATCTATGCCTATTCCGTTACCACCACTTGCTGAACAACACCGTATAGTCTCTAAAATAGAAGAAATAATGCCTTTCATCAACACTATCTCAAAGTAAAATGCTACAATTATATCGGAAGGAGGTCTTTCGATATGATTGACACATTTAAGGCATATTTGGACAAGACAAATCTGTCCGAAAACTCAAAGTCTGCCTATCTGTTCGCTTTCAAGCAGTTTACTGAGCAGTACGGCAGCGTGACCAAAAAGAACCTCACGGCATACAAGGTGTGGCTGGTGGACAACTTCAAGCCCCAGACTGTAAATCTCCGACTGCGTGGAATGAACTGCTACCTTGAAAGCGTGGGCAAAGAGAAGTGGAAGCTGTCTTTTGTTAAGGTTCAGCAGAAACCCTTTCTCGAAAATGTTATCAGTGAAGCGGATTACTTGTACTTCAAGAAGCGTCTCAAAGAGGACGGCGAATTGTTTTGGTACTATGTGATTCGCTTTCTTGCTGCCACGGGTGCGAGAGTTAGCGAGTTGATTCAGATCAAGGTGGAACACGTTAAGCTCGGTTATCTCGATTTATACTCCAAAGGCGGCAAGCTCCGCCGTATCTACATTCCGAAGTCCTTGCAGGAAGAAGCCCTCGGCTGGCTTGCCGACAAGGGACAGGACAGCGGTTTTATCTTCCTCAATCAGCGTGGACAGCGAATCACCACAAGAGGTATTTCGGGGGAACTGAAAAAGTTCGCTGAAAAATACGGCATTGATACAAAGGTTGTATATCCGCACTCGTTCCGTCACCGCTTTGCAAAGAGCTTTCTCGCTAAGTGCAATGACATTGCTTTTCTTGCCGATCTTATGGGGCATGAGAGCATTGAAACAACTCGCATTTATCTCCGCAAGACCGCCACGGAACAGCGTGAGATTGTAGATACTATTATTGATTGGTAATCTATAAGCAGAACGGGCATACCCTCAAAACGAGAGTATGCCCGATTTTTACAGCTTTTCGCAGTATTGCATAAGTTGTTCTATTTGAGAGACTATGCGCTCCTGTTCTTTTTTTGGTGGAAGTGGTATTAGTGTTTGTGAAACAGTTTGCTGATTGATTTTCGGCATACTTGCAGAAGTTCCAGATGCACTCTGAGAATAATACTTTCTTACAAACGGTGATTTAAGGACATAATCTATGTATTCTATACTCACTTCATCGAACGAATGAATCCTCATCATTAAATCAGGGTATATAAAGCTTTTTTCATTAGTTTATTGAATAAGCAATATTCTTTTCTCTATTTTTTATGTTTCAAAAAGCATAAAGATCTTTTCATTTGTATTGACTGCTACTCCGGATTGATGTTCGTCAGATAGATCAAGATAATATATTACATAATCATCTGAATCGCCTTTTAGAAAAGAATTAAAATTAAAATAATATGTTTGATTATCGTACTGTATTGAATGATTACTATCTCCTTTAGCAATACTGGATTTATTGTAATAATCTATAACTTCTGTAATATTTTCAGTTGAGTAAGTGACGCATATCTTCTGACCACGTTGTTTTTACATAGATAGTAATTCAGGAATTTCAGTATCCATTCATGTTTCATATGGTCGAAAAATCCCTTGATGTCTGCATCTACAACCGTTGTAATCCGCCCGTTGTTCAAGTGGTTATACAATGCTTTCACAGCCGTATGGCACCCTCTGTCTGGTCTGAATCCATACATACAGTTCAGAAACTTCGGTTCGTAAACCGCTTCAAGTAC
>JAAYBK010000149.1 GCA_012718885.1 Ruminococcus sp.
CTGGATCCTCTTCTTCCGGAGGGAGTCATTGCTACTGCCGAGTATAAGGACGGCCACACCGAAACTGTGCTTTACTCAGACGAATCAAAGCTCGATCTGCCCACAGTTGTACTTGTAAATAAGAATACCTCCAGCGAGGCAGAGCTCTTTGCAGTGTCTCTCCGTGATTATTCCAACGCAAAGCTTGTCGGAACAAAGACCAAGGGCAAGGGCGTTATGCAGTCCGTTACTGAATTTGAGAACGGCGGTGCAGTAAAGCTTACTGTTGCCGAGATAAGCAACGAAGTATCCGGCAGCTTCAACGGCAGCGGCATCTCACCGGAAATTCAGCTTGACAATGACTCTCCGGACTATGACGCACAGTACTATAGAGCGATCGATACGATCAATTCCATGCTTTCTGAATAAGCAATATTGCTGAAAAAAATCAGCCCCAAAGCTAACCTGAACAGCTTTGGGGCATTTTATTTTATCCTGTTATTACAAGTTCTCAGCTCCGGCGTTTTTTATCCTTCAGCTCCTTGCGGAGAAGCAGTGTAAATATCACGCAAACCGCAACACCTGCTGCACCGAGAACTGCCATGAGCATTGCGGCTCCTGAGCCTTTCCCGTTTCCAAAAACTGTACAAAGACAGCTTCCGTTATTCTGCCGTGACATCAGCGGCTCAAAATAGTTATCGATCAGTGCGCCGCTCAGCAGTCCGCCTATGGGGATGGTGAAAAACTGCAATGTATTACGGCAGGCATACACACGCCCCTGCATATCAGCAGGTATGGTGCTCCTGAAAACTACATCAAGATTGGCCCCCATATAGGGTATGCATATCCAGCCAAGGATCACACCTATGCACCATATTACCGGTGAGCCGGTGAATGCAAGAATGAAGTTCTCTGTGCTCATAGAGATAAAAAGTGAAAGACATATAGATTTTACACGGTTCTTAGGAGCCGGTGTTGACGAAGCAATGATACTTCCGACCAGCGTTGCTACACCGATGCAGAAGTTCACCGTACCTAAAACGCCCTCCCCCTTTGGAGCCTTTGAAAGAATCATGGGAGATATGGCTGCATTATTTGCGGAAGCTATGAGATTTATGCCTGCCAGGAAGAATATCAGCTTTAGGATAAGCGGATTTGCTTTCAGCCAGGAAAGACCTGATCTCACTGAAGAGAACAGGGATTCCTGTTCCTTCTCTGAATATTCCGGTTCTGGTATGCGAATGAAGAAGAGCAACACCAAAAAAGCAATTGAAAAGGTTATAAGGTCAACCATTATAACGGTGGATATCCCTCCGAAGGCAAACAGCATTGTTGCAAATACGGGAGTGAGTATCGTATTCATGGACTGCGAAAAGGAACGCAGAGCTCCTGTTTTCTGGTAATACTCCTTTGGTATGAGCTGCGTTGCAGCGACCTCACTTGCAGGCTGCTGAACAGTATTCATAAGGCCGTTCAAGCCGTTTATTAGGAAAAGATGCCAGGGTTCAAGCTGTCCGGCCTTTATAAGCAGGAAAGCTGCCACTGTCATAAGAGCTGCGAACAGGTCACAGGTAAGCATAGTACGCTTTTTATTCCATTTATCGCTGAGCGCTCCTGCAAAAATGCTCATTACAACATAAGGTGCATACGAGCAAACTGTAAGCAGCGCCGCTTTCAGTGCAGAGCCTGTGCTTTTGTACAGCCACAGTCCCAGAGCGTAGCTTGTCATTGAGCTTCCCAGTGTAGATACCGACTGAGTGCTCCACAGTAACAGATATTTTTTAAGTTGTTTCAATGATTTTTTCATATGACTTTGCTCCTTTTGATAGATTATAGATATCATTGGAAATGCAAAGTCCGAGGGTATCATTCATCCTCCATGCAGTTCCCTCAAACCTTGCATGGAGCATTAACGGTGCATTTTCTCATAATTTTCACCTCACATAAATATTGATATATTCATTAGGAGCAAGGCTGCGATCACCAACCTGCTCCGGCGTATTCATCTTTTATGTCTGAACTCGCTATTCCCACAAACCACGCCCTCGCAGAGAAGTCAACACACGGTAATAACAATAATAATAACAATACATCTGTACATTGTCTGAGCTTAATTATAAACAGGGATTCGGACCCCACGCTGCTCTTCACGTACCATCAATGTTCCTTTTTTACGAAAAAGGCAAAACCTGTGTTCGCCCCTCACTGCTACACCTGAACGGTCACAGAAGCTCTGTTGACCAGTTCAGCGACTGTATCGTATTATCAACGATACGGAGTTCCTTTGACATATTGTCTATCTTGGTCTGCATTTTTCTTACATCGACTGTGCTGAGTATCTTTATCTCAGACTGTCTTGCACGGCGTCCGGTCTGGCTTGCTTCCCTGACCATATCCTTGTATACGCTGATACGCAGTGATAGACTATCACGGCGTGCGATGAGCTTTGTGAGCGAACTGCCTTCGCTTTCAGTAAGGCAGTTTGTGCGGTTTATCCTCTCCATAAGCTCCTGAAGCTTCTCGATCGAGACATCCAGCTCCTTGAGAAGTGTCTTCGGCTCTTCCGCCGGTTTCTCATTTTCCTGAACGATAGCATTTATACAAAGTCTGTCACGCAGCTGTTCAATTCTTCTGTTAAGGTCTGCTCTTTCCTGTAGTGCTTCTGCAAGTTTCATTGATGTTCCTCCGATATTTCAACTATTTTTCCTTTCGTAGACCGAAAAACTCAGCGCAAGCCCGTCTTTCCGCTCACGCTGCTTCAGTGCAAAAATGTTCCTGTCAAATTCCGGGAAAAATGCGTCCCCGTCATATTCATCGTCAAGCTCTGTAAGGTAAAGCCTGTCAGCAAAGCTGAGCCCCTCCCTGTACAGTCTTTCTCCCCCGCAAATGAATATCTCCATATCCCTGCCGGAAATCTTCACGCAGTTCTTTGCCAGCTTCAGAGCCTCGCCAAGACTGCTGACAGTCCTGAGATTATCAGCGGCAAACTTTTTACGTGAGGAGATAACGATATTTATCCTGTCCGGAAGAGGCCTGCCGATACTTTCATAGGTCACTCTTCCCATGATACAGATATTGCCTGTGGTAAGCCGGCGGAAATAGGCTCTGTCCTCGGGGATATCCCAAGGGATAGCTCCGGACTTGCCAATTGCCCCGTTTGCTGAAACTGCGGCGATAATATTTATCATCTTTCATTCAGCCTTTCAAGCAGCTCTGATACCCTCGCTCCAAGCACCGGATGCACATAATCCGGCATGAGTTCTGCTGCCGGCTTCAGTACAAAGTCCCTGTTATGCATATCAGGATGCGGAACTATGAGATCAGGATCGGAAATAACTGCTCTGTCATAGAATATCAGATCAAGATCAAGCGTTCTCGGTCCCCAGTGTATCTCACGGGTACGGCCAGCCTCATTTTCTATCCTGTGCATCAGATCAAGCAATCCGTGGGGAGAAAGGACTGTCCGGCAGAGAACTGCCCCGTTCAGGAAATCATCCTGCTCCGTGTATCCATATGGCTTTGTGACGATCAGCGAGGACTGTTTCAGGTCACGGATATACTCGCTTTCTTCCAGCTTTCTGACCGCCTCTGAAATGATCTCCCTGCTGTCTCCCATGTTAGAACCCACTGCAATGAGGGCATTATGCCAGCTCCGGCTTATCTTTACCGACACAGAGCGGAACTCCATATCTATAGGAGCCTCCGGCTTTCTCACCTCTATATCCACACGGTTTATAAGGGGTGAGCATTTCAGCACAGCCATTGCCACATTCTGTGCAGCAGATTCAATAAGCTTATAGGTATGCTCAGTCATAGCATTTTCTATGACTCCGCATACCATACCATAATCCACAGAGTATTCCAGCTCATCTGTAAGACCGGCCTTTTCAGTTTCAACATAGAGCACTGCATTCACATAGAAATTCTGCCCGTTTATATTCTCATGTTCAAAAACGCCGTGGTGTGCAAATACCTTCAGATCGTCAATGCATATCCTGTCCATTAGCATATCCCTTCATCACTGCCAGCGTCATTCTGACAGCTCTCTGATTTTCCTTTACATCATGTACTCTTATAATTGAAGCGCCCTTAATTGCGCCGATAACTGAAAGGGCGATAGTCCCTTCAAGGCGCTCATCAGAGGGCAGATCCAGTGTCAATCCTATCACTGACTTCCTTGAAGCTCCCAGCAGAACAGGAAGTCCAAGCTGACTGCGGAACTGATCCAGTTTATCCATGACTTCAAGATTATTCTCATAGCTCTTTGCAAAGCCTACACCGGGATCAAGGATAATGCTATCACGGGATATCCCTGCTCTGTCAGCAATTGCAAGAGTCTCCTCCATATCTGATATCACATCCCTGAAAAAAGAGGTGTAATCAGTATTGTCCCTGTTATGCATAAGACAGCATGGCAGACCTTTTTCAGCGATCAGTGCCGCCATTTCTCCGCTGTCGTATTTCAGTCCCCAAATGTCATTGATAAGATCAGCTCCGGCCTGTATGCCTGCTTCTGCCACCTTATACTTGTATGTGTCAAGAGATACCGGCACATCAAATCTGCTCTTCACAGCCTCTATAACCGGTGCGATACGCTGTATCTCCTCCTCATCGGAGATCTTTGTATATCCCGGGCGGGTGGACTCGCCGCCAATATCGATGATATCCATTCCCTCTTCAAGCATTGTCTCTGTGCGCTTCAGAGCAGCATCGATACCGTTGTAACGTCCGCCGTCAGAAAAAGAATCCGGGGTAACATTTAGTATCCCCATAATATAGCAGCCTCCGGAGAGGTCAA
>JAAYBK010000150.1 GCA_012718885.1 Ruminococcus sp.
GACATTGAGCTTGTACTTTACAAGCTCGGCATAGGCCTCCTTGTAGTCCCGGCCGGCCACATTGGGCACGATCACCTTATCGCCCTGGGCTTTGCCCTGAGATACAACGATCTTCACTACTGTATCCTCATCTACCTCTGTTTCGGAAGGTATGCTCTGTGAAATGACTATGCCTTCGTTTATGGTATCGCTGAACTGGTATTCGGTCTCGCATTTCAGTCCGGCCTGATCGAGCTCCATTTCAGCAGTGAGCTGGTCAGAGCCTCTTACATCCGGGACAGTCGTCTTTGCCTTGTCAGTGTCATCCGTCAGTGTGCTCTCCTCAGCACCTGGCCTCTGCGAGACAGTAGCATCTTCGGAACTGCTTTTGTCGGATGAGCTCTTCTTTGAGCCGCCTGAGTCGTTGTCTCTGAGATACATATATATACCGCCTGCAACTACACCGAGTATGAGCAGTAGTGTGATGATGAGAAGAATGATTATACCTGAGCTGCCCTTTTCCTTCTTTTCCTCAGCCGGACGGCGAGGATACTGACCGGCAGGCTGTCTGTACTGCGGCTGCTGCTGATATTGAGGGCGCTGCTGGTACTGAGGCTGCTGCTGGGGACGCTGCTGGTACTGCTGCTGTTGATACTGAGGTTGCTGCTGATACTGGGGCTGCTGATATTGTTGCTGCTGAGGCTGCTGCGGTCGAGCGAACATATTCTGCTGCTGATGCGGAGTCTGGTTCTGGTAGCCGCCCTGCATATACTTCTTCAGCGGTGCGGTATCGTTCTGATACTGTTGCTGCTGAGGCTGGGGATATGGACGGCTCTTGAATGTGGGCTGATCGTCTGAGGAGTCGGCTCTGTAGAGCTTTGTCTGATCGTTGTCATTGAAATTACCTGGCATAAGATTACCTCCGAATCAATCGGTCACAGTGACCTCTTTGCTGTATTTTATTTCTCCGTTATATATCCAGTTTATAACGGCAGTACCTGCCGAATTTATCTTATAGTTCTGTGTGCCGTTCTCCTCGTATATGGAGATTATATCCGGATCGGAAGAACGCATCATCACTTCGTCCTGGAAAGGACCGTCATTTGTTATATTTACCTGTATTTCTTTGTATACGCTCTGGTCATCGCAGTAGAAGACAACTTTGCAGACTGCATCACGGCCAAGGTAGTTCTCAGCGTTGAAAGTTATGCTGTAATCATCTCCGTGTTTATCGGCTGAGACAATGAGAGCTTCCGGCGCATCCCATTTCAGTTCCTCGTCAGCGTCCTCGTTGACGGTGATGACCAGCTGATCGTTTGTCGCATACAGCGTAGATGTCATTTCATAGCCTGTCTGGAGCAGTGAGTCCAGCTCTGCTGCATTGCGGCTGATACTGTCCGGGAAGGTGACGCTGGTGATATCCACATCCTCGTAAAGTCCTATGGACAGCAGATCCATATTTGCTGATATCTCAGTGATGCTTCCGTCAGAGCTGACGGAGGAGCGTTTTTTGCCGCCCTCTGAAAGCTTATATGCGGTAAAACCTATGGCTGAAACAGCTATAAGTGAAAGTATGAATGCTGCGATGGGAACGGGATTTATGTGTTTTTCCGGCTTGACAACAGTGCGTTTCCTCTCCTGCTGAGGCATCGGCCTTGGAGCAGGAGCTTCTTGCCGCTGCTTAGGAGCTGCCGGAGCAGACTTGTGAAACGGATTTGCTCCTGAATTGAAGCCCTGGTTCTGAGGAAGGCGGAATGTAGTCCGGCTGCCTGAAAAAGATGTGCTGCTTTCGGGAGCGCTCTTCAGGTCGCTGAGCAGTTCTTTTACTGTACGGTAGCGCTGGGCAGGATCAAATGCACAGGCCTTCAGGATCACCCTTGCAAACTGCGGTGAAGCGTTCTGCGGCGGCTGGAGCGGAGCTCCGCTCATACGCCTGTCTATAGCGTCTTCAATGCTGAGAAGCTCCTTTTCAAATGGCATATACATATCGTTCATAAGCTGATACAGACATATACCGAAGGAATAGATATCTGCCTGTTTGCCATAGCGTGCGCCGGCATTTGAACGTGCAAGGTAGACCTCCGGAGCAAGGTAGCCGTTTGTACCGGCGAAAGTGCCGGAGATATCGGCCTTTTTTGAGATATTGAAGTCGCCCAGCTTGTACACTCCTCTGCTGTCGCAGAAGAAGTTGCCCGGCTTGACGTCACGGTGGATTATACCCTTTTCATGGGCGGCCAGCAGGCCGTTTCCGATATCGGCAGCGACTTTCCGGACATTCTTCTCCGAGAAGTCAAATTCTTTCTTTTTGATAAGGTCAATAAGGCAGGAGAGGTACTCCATTCTTATCAGGAAGCAGTAGCCTTCAAAATGACCGTCTATATAAAACTCTCTGAGATCCTCCTCCTGATAGGAGACGATATTGGGACAATCCCTCAGGGAGAACATGATATTGGATTCATTAACGGCAAGCTGCCGGCGTTCTTCAATGAGTCTGCGGCGGCGTTCCTCATCGGTGTA
This sequence comes from Ruminococcus sp., assembly GCA_012718885.1. GTDB lineage: Bacteria > Bacillota > Clostridia > Oscillospirales > Ruminococcaceae > Ruminococcus. The sequence goes on from JAAYBK010000150.1 coordinate 2,497, forward strand.
TGAGTCGTTGGCAGGGACAAGAGGCTCTATCTTCACGGCTGATACGTCAGTACGGCTGAGACGTTCGGCGGTTATCCTGTAGACTGCGCTGAATGAGCCGGAGCCGATCTTTTCCTGTATATACCAGTTGTCCCAGAGAGGCTGTCTGAGCTGCTTTAGGATCACTTCTATAAGGTCATTGCTGTTCATATCCTGCCTCCCTTCATCCGAGCTGTTGCCTTAATATAATAATATCAATAAAGCATTAGTTTGTCAAGAATAATAAGAAATATACCGGGCAAAAGCGGATAATAAGGGGAGCGTGGGGCGGCTTTGTGAAAATTCTTGGAAAATATTATAAATGTATAGCATTTTTCTCTGATATATGTTATAATATAAGGTATGCTGAAAAAGGAAAAGTAAGGAATGATAAGATAATATGCCGATATACCTTGATAATGCAGCAACTACAAAGCCGTGTGCCGAAGCTGTCGAAGCGGCAGTGCAGGCGATGACCGTCAACTACGGCAATCCCTCTTCCCTTCATAGGGCAGGGCTTGAAGCTCAGCTTGTTGTTGATAAAGCGAGAAAAATGATCGCCTCATCCATAGGTGCTGACAGTTCATGCATCTATTTTACATCCGGTGCCACCGAGAGCAATAATCTTGCCCTCAGAGGGATCGCAGGAGCTTATGGAAAGCGCAGGAAAAAGATAGTGATCTCCGCTGTGGAGCACGCTTCTGTAGACGAGACTGCCTCTGCGCTGGAAAATATGGGATATGATATAGTACGTGTCTCTCCGAGAGAAGACGGAAGACTGTATGCGGCCGATTTTGTCAATGCCTGTGACGAGAATACCTGCCTCATAAGCATGATGCTGGTCAATAACGAGACAGGATATATTCTCCCGGTCAGGGAGACTTTCACAGCTGTGAAGCGCAGATATCCCGATATCGTCACACACTGCGACTGTGTGCAGGGATATATGAAACTGCCCATAAAGGCAGGCCCTATGTGTGCGGATATGATAAGTCTGAGCGGACATAAGATACATGGCGTGAAAGGTGTTGGAGCGATATACATAAAAAAGGGTGTTCGTGTGGTGCCTGTAGTCACCGGCGGCAAGCAGGAAAAAGGGATACGCTCCGGTACAGAAAGCGTTCCGCTCATAGCAGCCTTTGGAGCTGCTGCGGAGAAGCTGTTCCCGACTATCGGCGAGAGATACGAAAGAGCCAGCGTACTGAAAGCATATCTTCTGGACAGGCTTTCCGGTATTGAAGGCGTATCCGTGAACTCTCCGGAGGATGGCTCGCCCTATGTTGTGAATATATCTGCCGAGGGAAGACGCTCGGAGATAATGCTGCACTTCCTTGAGAGCAAGGAGATATATGTTTCAAGCGGCTCGGCCTGTTCAAAGGGACAGCAGAGCGGCGTTCTCGGACAGTTTGGCATACGTGACAAGCGTGCTGACAGTACGATACGCATCAGCATGACTGCCGAGACCACCGAGGAGGAGCTGGACAGGTTTGCGGAAGCTCTCAGAGAAGGCTTTGAGAAGGTAAGAGGATGATCCCGGATGCCGGAGGACAAAGCGACCTCGTTACACCACGATATAAATAAAATAGGAGAATGATTATGAAAGAGATCATACTTGTAAAATACGGCGAAATGGCTCTCAAGGGCCTTAACAAGAAGACCTTTGAGGATATGCTCACAAAGAATATAAAGCGCAGGATAAAGCCTCTTGGAAGATTTGTATGCACCAGCGCTCAGTCAACACTCTATATCGATCCTCAGGACGATGATATCGACCTTTCAGAGGTGGTCGACAGAGTCGGCAAGATCTTTGGTATCGCTGCACTGTGCCGTGCCTGCGTGTGCGAGAAGGATTTTGAAGATATCTGTGAGATGAGTTACGAGTATCTTGATGATGTGCTGAGCTGTGCAAAGACATTCAAGGTAAATGCAAAGCGCTCTGACAAGGCCTTTCCCATGAAATCCCCTGAGATATGTATGGAAATGGGCGGAAAGCTCCTTGACAGATTCCCTCATCTTACTGTTGATGTAAAGAATCCGGAGGTAACTGTTACCGTTGAGATAAGAGACACCAACGCCTACGTTCACGCCGAGAACATCAAGGGCGCAGGCGGACTTCCTGTGGGAAGCAGCGGAAAGGCAATGCTCCTGCTCTCAGGCGGTATCGACAGCCCTGTTGCAGGCTGGATGATGGCTAAGAGAGGCGTTCACATCGCTGCGATACACTATGTAAGCCCTCCATATACTTCCGAAAGAGCTCAGCTCAAGGTAGAGCAGCTCTGCGAGAAACTCACTGACTGGTGCGGCGGCATCGCCTTCTATTGCGTGCCCTATACCGAGCTCCAGGAGGCTATAAAGGATCACTGCCCTGAGGAGTTCTTTACTATTATAATGAGAAGACTTATGATGGAGATCGCTCAGCGTATCGCTGCAAAGGATAACTGCCTTGCACTTATCACCGGTGAGAGCGTGGGACAGGTGGCAAGCCAGACTATGGCAGCTATTGCCTGCACGGATGCTGTATGCCGCATACCTGTATTCCGTCCCTGCATAGGAATGGACAAGACCGAGATCATTGAGATCTCGCGAAAGATAGATACATTCGATATATCCACTCTGCCATACGAGGACTGCTGTACAGTATTTACTCCCCGTCATCCGAAGGTAAGACCACGCCTTGAGGATATCGAGAAGGCTCAGAACAGCTTTGACTTTGAGCCGTTGATACAGAAGGCAGTGGAAAACACAGAAATGAAGACCTTTGATATTGCAAAGTGAGAAGAACGATTTTAACTATCTGACAAAAAATACTGGTTGAAATTATAGAAAATACACAAAAGGGAGGTGCGGGTATAAATGACAAGCAGTTATTATACAGAAAGTTTACCCGTAAATCTTGACAAAACGGTTACAAATGTTGTAAAATTATTAGAACGGAGGAGTATGACCATATCCACAGCAGAGAGCTGTACAGGAGGCTTGCTGTCAGAGCTGATAACCTCAGTTTCCGGCGCCTCTGCAGTGTTCGAGCTGGGACTGTGTACATATTCCGAGCGTATAAAGAGCCGGTTCCTTGGAGTGCCGGCAGAAGAGATAGAAAAATACGGAGTTGTCAGCGAAGAGGTGGCACTGTCAATGGTCAGGGGACTGAAAGAACGTTCTGGGGCTGATGTGTGTATCTCGGTGACAGGCGTAGCCGGACCATCCGGCGGTACAGAGGAAACTCCGGTGGGAACAGTATTCATCGGCTTCGATATAAACGGCAGACAGTTTGTAAGGCTGCCGGAATTGTGGAAGCTTAAAGATAAAAGCCGCAGTAATATAAGATATGCGGCTGCGGCATATGCCTTTGAGACTGTTGAACAAGCACTTATGAAGGAGATCAAGGCAGATGAGTGACATACTGAACGACCTGCTGTCCGATGCTGACAGGGAAGCTCAGCTAAGAGCTGAAAAGATCAGACGGATTCGCAGTGCCATACATAATACTCAGGAACAGAGTGTTCCGGATGTTCCGGCTCCTGCTGCGGAAGCTCCTCCTGAGACGGAAAAGCAGGTGTTTACATCTGCTGAGGATATCCTGAGGGCTCTTGATGCAGAAAGAGCTGTTCCGGATGCCGGCGTTTCTCCTGCGGAAGAAGCTGCTGAAGTACCTGAGGAATTTCCGGATGTTGCACACAGGGCATCTATATTCGATACCCTTCCGGATGATCCTGCGGCAGATTTTATGCCGGATGATGCGGAGGATGTGATGCCTCACCACGAAGCTGCTCCGGAAGTATATGAAGCTCCGGTACGCAGTGCTCGTCCCCTTGCTCATAATGAGAGCAGGGCGGTTCCTCGGCCGGAAATTGCTGAGGCTCCTGGATCAGGACGCATCGCAGCTGCGGCTGAGACTGCGGAAAAGCCTGTGAAAAATGGAAAAAAGAAGAAGAAAAAGAAGAAGACCTTCAGACAGCGCATACGAGGCCTTTTCCCTCAGAAGGGAGACAGCGTATTTGAATGTATAAGAAAGGTCGTATTTCTTGTATCTGTGATTGCCATTATCGTTTGCGGATATATGGTGTCTGACTATTACCTCGATCTATGGCGCAACAAAAGGCTCAACGACA
>JAAYBK010000151.1 GCA_012718885.1 Ruminococcus sp.
ATAGTCTCCATTATTTTCCTGAGGTCTCCGGCAGAGATAGAAGTCGGAGTACCTCCGCCAAAGTATATAGTATCGATCTTTGTATCAGTTTCACGGACTATATTGCTTATGATGATCAGCTCTCTGCAAAGCGCATCAATATATTCCGGCATAAGCTTTATAGCCGAATCCATGGAATGTGATACGAATGAGCAGTAGCTGCATCGTGTTGGACAGAAGGGGATCGAGACATAGAGGCTTATTGCACTGCTGTCTATCTTATCGAGGATCGGGAGCTGGTTGATAGCAGTCTCATAGGCTATGTCAAGCTTCGGAGCTGATATCTCATATTTTTGTGAAAGGGCAGAAAGAATCTCGTCCTTCTCCATCCCGGCCTTCATGAGCTCAATAACTTTCTTCACAGGCCTTATACCTGTCATCATTCCCCAGGGCGGAGTAATGCCTGTCTCCTTGCAGAGAATATGGTAGATCATCCGGCAGAGAGTAAATTCATTATGCTCATCTGAGCCGGCCTGGCACGAATCATGTACTATATTGCTGCCGCTGAGCTTAACATCAGCAATAAGCATATCGCCTCTTACTTCAGCGACAACAAAGCTGTCGGAAGCTTCACAGGAGCGGTCTGAGACAAAAGAGAAACGAGCGGTATTGAAAAATAATTTCAGTATCGCTTCGATCTCGTATTTAAAAGAATTATCGATCAGAGCAACCGGCATTTTGAAATCATTATCTATCATTATTTCAAGGCTTCCTTCATAAATGGATTATAGAGCCTTTCAGCGCTTAGTGTCGTTGGCTCATTGTGGCCGGGAAGCACCTTGTAATCGCCATCAAGGAGAGCAAGCGTCCTGAGAGAGTTTTTCATGTCGATAGGATTGCTTCCGGCAAAATCAGTACGGCCGACGGAGTATCTGAAAAGGGTATCTCCTGAGAAGATCACATCCTTGCAGACATAGCAAACGCTTCCCTCCGAGTGGCCAGGAGTGTGGATGACCTTGAACGAAAGGTCTCCGTCGTTAATTATACAGTCGCCTGTGACTGCTGTCCAGTCTGTGACCGGAGTAAATATGTAGTATGGAATATCATCCGCAAGGGAGTAAGCTTTACTTTGCAGACATTTTGCGTCATCCACATGGATATACACTTCAGCGCCGGTCTTTTTTCTTACTTCTTCTGCACCGCCGATATGGTCAAAATGACCATGGGTTATCAGAATTTTTGAAAGCTTGAGGCGGTGCTCACGGAGGAATTTGAGGAGATAATCCGGATCTCCTCCAAGGTCTATAATGACACATTTTCCGGGCGCGGTCTCCACAACATAGCAGTTCACACGGAGGATACCGAGATTAAGAGTGTGTATTTTCATAGCTGCCTCCTTATATAGCAGATCTTTCAACAGAAATAACGCCTTTTATTTTTCTGAGCTTCTCAAAAAGATTGTTGAGTTGTTCTGTACTTGAAATAACGATAGTGCTTTCAAAAAGAGCATTTCCGTTTTTGAGGACTCTTAAGCGGAATGTACGATAGGAACTCTTGCCTCAAGAAGTATAGCAGATATATCGTAAACAAGTCCCACACGGTCCGTGGCAGTGACTTCAAAGCTTGTCTGGAGCTGAGTATTGCTGTTTTCAGTCCACTGTATATCAACCCAGCGGCTCATTTCTTCAGGATCGTTGCGCTGGAGAACAGCCTTGTAGTTGGTACATTCAACGGTATGGACGGAAATTCCGTGACCTCTTGTAATGAAGCCGATGATGTCATCACCGGGGAGCGGATTGCAGCACTGAGCGAACTTGACCAGCATATCATCGATCTCATCGAGAACTATGCAGCTTCGTCCGGTAGCCTTAGGCTTTATCAGTGACAGGCTTGCAGGCTCCTCATCATGTGAATGGAGCTTTTCGTATCTGTCCTTCAGTCTTGGGATTATCTTTGAGAGCAGGATACCGCCGTAGCCGATAGAAGCGTAAAAATCGTCAAGAGTCTCGCAGTTATGCTTCTTGAAGTCATC
>JAAYBK010000152.1 GCA_012718885.1 Ruminococcus sp.
GACTGCCAAGACCTATACCGAGAACTTCGAGAAATACATAAATGACAACAAGGACAGCATCGAGGCTCTGCGTATTATCTACAACTCGGAAGATACTCTGATAACACACTCCATGCTTGCAGACTTGCGTGACAGGCTCCTGTCTGAGAGCAGTCATTTCAGTGCTCCGCAGCTGTGGAAGTATTACAGGACGCTTGATCCGTCAAGTGTTGATGAGCTTGATGTCAGGGCTAATGCTAAGGCTCTCACGAACCTGATACAGCTTGTACGGTTCGCATACAAGAAGAATCCGAAGCTGACCAGCCTTATGAACGGCTTCGTACAGCGTTTCAATCTCTACTGCGGTCAGACTCAGCGTGATCTTACTCCCGACCAGACAGAAGTTATGAAGCAGATAGCTGAGTTCATCGTCAATGACGGTGCTATCACTGCGGCAGAACTCAATGACATAGATGCCGACCTCTGGAGGCAGGGCATCCGTGTATTCGGAAAGCCTCAGCTGTTCGGCGAGGAAATTACGGCATTATCAAGAATATTACTAAAGGCGGCTTAATATATGGCAAACCAGAAAACAGAATCGGCACTGCTCAAAAAGGTATGGGACATTGCAAACGTAATGTCCTCGGCAGGTGTTGGATTTACCGACTACATAACACAGCTCACATATATCCTGTTCCTGAAAATGGACGATGAAAAGGAAGAATTCGGTCTCGGCAGTTCTATTCCCGAGGACTGCAAGTGGAAGGCTCTTATCAAGAAGAACGGTGATGATCTCGTTAAGAAGTATGAGGAGATACTGAAAACTCTCTCAGTTGAGAAAGGTCTTATCGGTACTATCTTCACAAGAGCCACAAACAAGATAGACCGTCCCGTTATGCTCAAAAAGGTGCTTGATATGGTATCTGAGGAGAACTGGTACCTTATGGACGGCGACTTCAAGGGTGCTATCTATGAGGGCATACTTGAAAAGAACGGACAGGACAAGAAGAGCGGAGCAGGTCAGTACTTCACGCCGAGAGCGCTTATCTCTGCTATCGTGGACGTTGTTGATCCTAAGATAACCGAGACAGTTGCCGATCCCTGCTGTGGTACGGGTGGATTCCTGCTGGCTGCTTATGACCATATGAAGAAGCAGAGCAAGGACTCTGAAAAGCAGAAGTTCCTCAAGAATGACGCTCTTTTCGGTGCGGATAATACCTCTCTCGTTGTGACGTTAGCTTCGATGAACCTGTATCTGCACGATATAGGCACAAAGAAAAGTCCGATAGTATATCAGGACTCCCTGCTTGATACTTCGGACAAGCTGTATGATGTTATCATCACAAATCCTCCTTTCGGCACCCGTCCTCAGGGCAGTGTTGCCATTGACTTTGACGGACGCGGCTTCATAGAGACTTCCGATAATCAGGTAAACTTCTTACAGCACATCATGTCTATCGTAAAGACAGGCGGACGTGTTGGCGTTGTTCTGCCTGACAGCGTTCTCACGGACGGAGGCGCTACAAAGAAGGTCCGTGACAAGCTGATGAAGAATTACAACCTGCATACTATCCTGAGACTTCCCACAGGCATATTCTACGCAAACGGAGTAAAGACAAACGTGCTGTTCTTTGAAAAGGGCAAGCCTACGCAGGATATATGGGTATACGACTACCGCACAGATGTAAAGCACACTATGGCTACAAAGCCTATGACAAGGGCTCACCTTGA
>JAAYBK010000153.1 GCA_012718885.1 Ruminococcus sp.
CCCCGCCAGAGGAATAACATCCCTCTGGACTCCCCTTTTTTGCCGCCTCCGGCGTTTTTTCTTATAATTAAAAACAGCCACAAAGAAGCCGCTGCCTCTTTATGGCTGTTTACTTTATTTTCAGTTATATGCCGGAACTGCCTCAGGTACAGTATTCTGCTGTGCCTTCAAAGCCTTTTCCTTTCTCTTTATGCTCTTCTTTATCATCTTGAATATTCCGCTGAGAAGAAGCTCTGCAAAGCCGATTCCCAAAGCAAGTATTCCAAACCAGAGGAATACCATCGGTATCAGATAGAAGATAACTGAGCTTGTAAACGCATATACTATAGCAGAACCTGCTATTACGCCAAGTCCTACGATGAACATTATAATGCCCGAAATGAACAGTATACTCTCAAAGAAGCCTGCAACATATTTTCCCTTTCTGTCAACTATTATTGCCACCCAGATAAAGAATACAAGTACAAGCGCAAGAAGTATTCCAAGAGTTACATATGACAGTGCATAGCTTATATTCTTGAGATCAAAGCCTGCCTTCTTGTTCCACTCCTTAACAGAGAGAGACTTGTCAACATCGTTCTGATCCATTGCCTTCTCTATGCTGTTGAGGCCTTCCTTATCAAACTTGTAATCGAATACCTCATCGGCAACATGATTGTTTTCCTTGAAGAAATCGATCTTGATATCCTCTGATGTAACAGAGGGATTTCCACCCTTGCCTTCAAGGATGTAATCGGCATAGTTCTTAACGTTCTCGCCGACATATTCAAGCATATTTGACTTTGAAAGATATTCCTTGAACTGAGGCTTATCGGCATTTCCGTGAGTTGCCTTTCTTATGCCCAGTGTCTTGTAGAGGTTGTTGGACAGCTCGTCATTGTCGTACTCAGCGCTGAGAACAGTGTTCTTATCCAGCTTTTCGATGCGTCCCCGGAGCACCTTTCCTGATGCGCCGAACTTCACGCATACTGCCATGCTCAGTGTGAGCAGGAATATTATTGCGAAGAAAGATACTATCGAAGCACCGAATACTCTTCCGGCACCAACCTTTGTCTTCTTGGGAGCAGCCTCCTCATATGCCGGTGCAGGTACAGGCTGCGGTGCAGGTATGCCGCCGCCGGGATACTGCGGGCCGGCAGGCTGTGCAAACTGAGGAGCGTTCTGTCCGTATGGAGCAAACGGCGGCGGAGTCTGCTGCTCTCCTCCATAGGGACCCGGTGCAGGATCCTGTGCCGGGATGTGCATTGTATCCAGATTATCCGGATTGCCGCCTGCGGGGAAACTGGTATCCGGAACGGGATCTGAGTATGAAGAGCTTATCACCGGCTCCGGCTCGGGAATCGGATCAGGATCCGGAAGCACCTCCGGCACCTCTTCGTTCTTTATTATAGTCTGATCGTCAGTGCTGAAAATATCGCTGAAATCAGGCTCCGGGAGCTCCGGCTCAACCTCCGGAACAGGCTCCGGAATTATATCATCGCTCAGGAGCTCGTCCTCCGGCGAATCATCAAAGGAAGAGTCGTGGCCGCTGAGTGGGATATTTGAAACAAGTATGCCATGATCGCTGCGCGGCTTGGGAGCCATCTCCTCAACCGGATCTGCAAGCAGTGAAGCAGCCTGATCTGAAAGAGCGTCCAGACTTACAGGCTCGTTCTCGCCCGACAGGATATCATCAGCAGTTGTATCTGCAACTGAATCCGCAAAGGTATCAGCGGCTGACGAGCTGTAATCGGAAGAAAAGCTGGTGTCATCGGCAAATGTGGTCTCATGGTTTGAAGTGAAGCTGTTTTCATATGTATCAGTGCTGGTGCTTTCCGGGAAGGATAAGCTGTCGCTGCCAGAGCTGAAGCTGCTGCTTTCAGCCGGTGCAGGTATTGCCGGTACATCAAGCTTTGTGCCGCAGGAAGGACAGAACTTTGCGTTTTCTCCTACCTGGCTGCCGCAGTTTATACAAAACATAGGATTACCTCCTGTTATATATTTTTTGGGTATCGCTTTCTATATTATATAACATAAAATCATGGATGTCAATAAATCAAACCATTTCTTGAAGGATTTTCTGCCGGGGATGTCGGATAATGTTATATATTGCCTTATTATTGACAACTTTCGCCTGCTGTGATATACTTTTATCATCGGCTCCCGTAGCATCGGGAGTCAGCTTTCATACTGAAAAAGAGGTGATCGGGTGGTTACGCCTGAAATCTTATATATGGTGATCCCCTGCTACAACGAGCAGGAGGTTCTGAAGGAGACTGCGAGCCGCCTGAAGGAGAAGTTCCTCTCACTTCAGAGCAGCGGAAAGATCTCCGACAAAAGCCGTATCGTATTCGTCAACGACGGCTCCTCGGACAACACCTGGGATATCATCAGGGAGCTTCACGCCTCAGAGCCTGAGATGTTCTCCGGGATAGACCTTGCCCACAACAGCGGCCATCAGAACGCAGTTCTCGCCGGACTGATGACTGTGAAGGATATATGCGATATCTCCATTACAATGGACGCAGACCTACAGGACGACATCAATGCTGTGGACGAGATGATAGACCGGTATTACGAGGGAAATCATGTGGTATACGGCGTTCGCAGCGCAAGAAAGTCGGATACCTTCTTCAAGAAATTTACTGCCGAGAGCTTTTATAAATTCATGAAGCTCATGGGTGCAGATGTTGTGTACAATCACGCAGACTTCCGCCTTATGAGCAAAAGAGTGCTCCAGGAACTGTCCGGTTTCAAGGAGGTCAACCTGTTCCTGCGTGGCATAGTCCCACTCATCGGATTCAAAAGCTGTTCGGTATATTATGAGAGACATGAGCGCTTCGCCGGCAGCAGCAAATATCCTCTCAGGAAAATGCTGAGCTTCGCCGTGAACGGCATAACCTCATTCAGCACAAAACCCCTGAAAATGATAACCGGACTGGGATTCGTTATGTCAGTGCTCAGTGCAGTTGCATTCATATGGGCATTCATTTCAAAATTCGCCGGACTTACCGAGGTGGGCTGGTCAAGTACAGTCTGCTCAATATGGCTCATAGGCGGATTACAGCTGTTTTGCCTTGGAATAATAGGCGAATACGTAGGAAAAATTTACGCCGAGGTCAAGCAGCGGCCACGCTTCATTGTTGCGGATTTTCTCAATGACCTGGGAGCAGAATTCATAAACGATCCCGGCAAGGAAAGCGCAGAAAAAAAAGAATAAAAAACAAGGGTGTGACAAACGATCTGTCACACCCTTGTTATATCCCCCAAAAACCGCCAGATTTGCGTGCTACTCATTTGACTGAAATATGTTAGTTATTGAGGGAGGCCCTTTTGAAAAAGGGTCCTCCCTCAAACTCCCTCCCTAAAACTTTCAGTTTTTATTTTTTCTCAGATAGGGCGCATCCAAATTAATTAGGCTTTACAGTTAAACAGTCGTGCGCCCTATCTGAGAAAAAATAAGATTAAAAGTCTTTGGAAAGGGGTTCGGGGAAGAACCTTTCCTCAGAAAGGTTTTCCCCGAGTAACTGACATACACCGTCAAATGAGCAGCACGCACAGTTGGAACGGCTTTTTTACTTTATGCCGTCGAACATATAAATGAACTTCACGCTGCCGTCCATACCGTCGGATATGCCGGAGAAGTTATTATACTCTCTGGCGGCTTCACGGGCAGCCTTAAAGCTGTCAACGATACCCGGGATCTTTTCCTCTGCAGCACTTGTAATAGCTGAGATGCCCTCGTTATAGAACTTATTCATTCCGTCATCCAGATCCTTTGCGCCGTTTCTGAGCTGACCTACACCGTCCACCAGAGCGCCTGCGCCGCTGTTCAGGGTATCCACTCCTCCCCAGAGCTCGGCTGCACCGCTTGCAAGGGCAGCGGCTCCGCTGTCCACGGTAACTATTCCCTGATACAGCTTATCTGCACCGCCGGAAAGCTGTGTGCTTCCGGAGTAAAGCTGTCCCAGGCCGCCGTCAAGTTGAAAAGCGCCTGAACTGAGCTGACCGAAGCCATTGTTGAGAGCCGCCGAGCCGTCAGACACCTTGAGGAGGCCGTTGTTCAGGTCAACTGCACCGGCAGAAAGCTTTCCCAGCCCCTTATTCAGGTCGGAGGTACCTCCGGAAAGCTTCTTCAGGCCGTCTATAAGAGGATCAAGGCCTGTTATAAGAGCTGTACTGCCCTTGGAGAATTCATCTATACCTGCATCAAGTGCAGAAGCGCCGTCTGCTGTCTTCTTTGCGCCCTGTGAAAGCAGGGATGTAGAATCTGAGAGCTGTCCTGCTCCGGCTGCGAGAGCCTTTCCGCCCTCATCAAGGGAGGAGAGTCCCTGTCCGAGAGCAGCTGCGCCTGCATTGGCCGAATCAAGTCCTTCCGCAAGCTGAGCTGCGCCGCCGGAAAGCTGCTGTGAGCCGTTCTGCAATTCAGCAGCTCCGCTTACGAGAGTGCCGTCATCGGTCATGGAAGCAGCTATCTGCTCCTGAGCAGCGATAGTCTGGCGAAGAGTTGCAACAGCCGTTCCCAGCTCCTGGGAAGGAGACTGAGCATATGCGGCTTCAAGTGCAGCAAGAGCCTGTTTATTGGCATTTATAGTGGCACTGAGAGAATCGCCGGCAGTAGTTATGCCCTGCGAGAGCTGGTCTGCGCCGGAGGCAAGCTGCTTAGCGCCTGCGGAGATAGCATCTGCGCCGTCCTTAGCAGAACCTACGCCTGCTGCGAGCTGGTCTGCACCGGCTCTGACCTGTGAAATGCCGTCTGACATCTGCTGTGCAGACGAGCTGAGAGCTGCTGCGCCGTCATTTATAGCAGAAGCTCCGTCAGCCACCTGAGCCGTACCGTTTTTCAACTGTGAGCTGCCGTCTGCCAGAGCACCTGCGCCCTGTGAGAGCTTTGCCTTGCCTTCACTGAGCTGGCCGAGACCGTTATCCACCTGAGCAAAGCCTGCTACCAGTGCATCCGAGCCTGCCTTTGCGTCTGCAAGGCCGTCTTTAAGTGCAGCGGAACCGCTTGTGACCTGAGCGATGCCGTCATCGAGAACCGATGAACCGGCAGCAGCCTTGTTTATACCGTCGGCGAGTTCGGATGAGCCGTCCTTAGCAGAGCCAAGACCTGTTGTAAGCTGCTTTGTGGAATCGGAGAGAGTTTTTGCGCCGTCCTTGAGGGCAGCTGAGCCGGAGCTGAGCTGTGAAGCGCCGCTTTTCAGCTTCAATGAGCCCTGAAGGAGCTTATCTATACCGTCAGTCAGCGCACCGGACTTCTCATCAAGCTGACTGATGCCGTCATAGAGTTTTGCTGTTCCGTCACAGAGCTGGAGAGCGCCGTCGTTGAGCTCTTTCAGCTTCTTTGTAAGCTCGCTCATATCAGCATTCTTATCCAGATCAAGCTCTGCGAAGACTTCATTGGAAACGGCTGTGACCGATGTTTCCAGGCTGAAATTCTTCACATCTGCTGATATCTCAAAGCTTTCGGGTATGATATCCTCAAAGCCCTCTGCATCATCAAGACCGAGAGTCTCACTGAGTCCAGGGAAGGCCAGACCTACTACGATAAGTCTTTCGCCGTCGGATATCACTTTGCCGTTTGTGACCTCAACATTGAGGAACTTATCACTGTCCAGAACTGCTGCGCTGGCTGTCAGGAACGGTACATATATATCCTTGTTTTCGCCGTTTATATTCTTTGTGATCTTCTGGTTGTTCTTATAGTTCCAGCGGATAGTCACATGGCCGCTCTTGCCCTTGAGCTGATCCGGGGTGATCTCTTTTCCGTCCAGGAGATAGGTAATTGTAATATCTACCGGAGGCTTTTTGTCAGTCTTACCCTTGTAGTAGATATCGTTTCCGCCGGCATTCCATGTCATCTCACCGCTGTTAAGCGAGAATGACTCGTCGCCCTTTACATTTACGATATCGCTGAGCTCGGATATATCTTCAATAGAAGTGAGAGCCGGAGCATTTTTCAGCCAGTCGCTCACGATAACATCCTTTACGGAGGAGCTGCTGTCGCAGAGCACGTAAACAGTTTCATCCTTGAAGGCTGCTTCGTCAAGGGCAGCTCTGTCTGAGGAGCTCACGGCTTTTTCCTCGGAAGCTTTTTCAGATGAGGAGCTCTTGTCGTTATTTTTTGCATGGGCTATAGTACCTGTTGCACCGGCTGATATTGCTATTGCAGCTGCACCGGCGATTATCTTTTTATAGTTTGTCATAATAATTACTCCTTTACTGTTTTCTCTTTCAGGCTGTTCTTATATTTATCCTGTGCTTATGTGTTTTTTCGGTATCTTCTTTTCTGATGAAGCCTGTGCTGGTCTTACAGATAATGTTATCGAATACCAGCAGCATTGAAGGAAGAACTGTAACTACTACTGCCATGGATATCAGCGCACCTCTTGCAAGAAGCATACAGAGTGAAGAGATAAGACCGATATCAGAATAAAGTGCAACGCCTATGGTTGCGGCAAAGAAGCCCATTGCAGAGGTTATTACCGATTTCATAGATGTGCTGAGGGCAATGCTTACGGATTCGCGCTTATCCTTTCCGGAATATCTCTCTGTGCGGTATCTTGTGGTCATAAGGATAGCATAGTCAACTGTTGCGCCAAGCTGTATGGTTCCTATTACCACTGAGGCGATGAACGGAAGCTTTGTGCCGGTATAATATGATATTCCAAGGTTTATCATTATTGCCAGCTCAATTACTGATACAAGTATCACAGGAAGTGTAACTGATTTGAATGTAAGAGCTATTATAATGAAGATTACTGCAATGGAGAGTATGCTTACGACCTTGAAGTCCTTGTCTGTTATATCGATAAGATCCTTTGTGGCAGGAGCCTCACCGATGAGCATTGCGTCATCGTCATACTTCTTGACGATATCGTTTATATCGCTCACCTGAGCGTTTACTTCATCGGAAGCCACCATATAATCCGATCCGATGAGGAAGAGCTGCCAGTCATCGCTCTTGAGTACGCTTTTCATCTTTTCCGGCACTACCTCATCCGGTATAGCCGGGCCCACCAGTGAATTATATCCCATTGCGAACTGCACTCCATCCACAGAGCCTATCTCGCTGAGCATCTTTGAAGCGTCCTTGGCCTTCATATCCGAATCAGCCATAAGGATGTGGGTGCTGTTCATGCCGAAATCCTCTTCAAGCTTGGTGTTCGCAGTAACGCTTGC
>JAAYBK010000154.1 GCA_012718885.1 Ruminococcus sp.
CCTGAGGGACTTGCAGCAGTTGTAACAGTGGTACTCTCTATCGGTGTAACGAATATGTCAAAGCGTGGAGCAGTCATCCGCCGGCTCACTGCCGTTGAAGCACTGGGCTGCGCTCAGGTAATATGCAGTGACAAGACCGGTACCCTCACACAGAACAAGATGACTGTTGTACAGGAAAATACCGATGACAAAATGCTCCTTGCAAGAGCAATGGGACTTTGCTGCGATGCTGTTCTCAATTCCGATGATACAGTTGCCGGCGAGCCTACAGAAGCCGCTCTCGTTGCCTATGCAAACAAGTGTGGTCTAAAGAAGTACGCAATGGAGGCTGAAACTCCCAGAGTTGCAGAGGCTCCCTTCGATTCCATGAGAAAGATGATGTCCACCGTTCACCAGACCTCAAAGGGCGGTTATATACAGTACACTAAGGGCGCTCCTGACGAGGTGCTGAGACAGTGTACACACATCCTTGTTGACGGTGACGTAAGACCTATGACAGAGTCCGATCGAATGGAGATACTCCGCCGCAATAAGGAAATGGCTGACAAGGCACTGAGAGTGCTGCTGGCAGCCTACAGGGAGTACGACAGGCTTCCTGAGAACATAACTCCCGAAAGTCTTGAACACGACCTGATCTATATTGGTATGACAGGTATGATCGATCCTGTCCGCCCTGAGGTTAAGGACGCTATCGGCCTTTGCCGTACAGCAGGAATACGCCCCGTAATGATAACCGGTGACCACAGGGATACTGCGGTTGCTATCGCAAAGGAGCTCGGTATCCTGGGCGAGGGACAGAAGGCTCTCACCGGCGCAGAGCTCTCAAAGATACCAGATGACGAGTTCGACGAGCACGTTTCCGACTACAGCGTTTATGCCCGTGTTCAGCCTGAGCACAAGGTACGTATCGTAAACGCATGGCGCAAGAAGAATATGACAACTGCCATGACCGGCGACGGCGTAAATGACGCTCCTTCCATAAAGAGCGCAGATATCGGTGTCGGCATGGGTATCACAGGTACTGACGTTACAAAGAACGTTGCGGATATGGTTCTCACAGACGACAACTTCGCTACTATCGTAGGCGCTGTCGAAGAGGGACGCCGTATTTACGACAACATCCGCAAGGCTATCCAGTTCCTCCTCTCCAGCAACCTCAGCGAGGTGCTGTGCATACTGGTGGCAACTCTCGGCCTTGGAAGCCTTACAGGCGGCTCATTCATCATCTTCGGACCTGTTCACCTTCTCTGGATCAACCTTATCTCAGACTGCTTCCCGGCCGTTGCCCTTGGTATGGAATCTGCCGAGCACGGAATAATGTCACGTAAGCCACGAAGCAGCAACGCTCATATCTTCTCTGACGGACTGGGTATCAACCTCCTCTGGCAGGGTATTACAATTGCCGCACTTACTCTTATTTCCTACGTTATCGGCGCACAGACAAGTGCAGCAGCAGGTACAACTATGGCATTCATCACACTTTCAGTCTGCGAGATGCTCCACGCATGGAACATGAGAAGCCTCAAGGATTCCGTATTCTCACTCAAGACTCACAACAAGATGCTCATCATCTCTATCATCTTCTCATTCACACTGATGGTACCGATACTCTTTATCCCGGCTCTGAGAAGCATATTCTCACTGGTAAGCCTTGAAGGTTTGAATTACCTCTGGGCAGTCCTCGTTGCCGCTGCAATAGTTCCTATCGTGGAAACAGTCAAAGCAGCTCAAAGAGGAAAGGCAAGCAAATAATTATAAGGGACTGCTTTTGCAGTCCCTCTTTTTATGGCTTTTTGCTGTATCTGTCTTGTATTCCGTCAGAAAATCCTGTATAATTATAGGACAGAAAAAACAAC
>JAAYBK010000155.1 GCA_012718885.1 Ruminococcus sp.
TATCCGCATGAACGCTGTAGTCAGGCATTGCTGCAAAGCCGTTCTCCTCATTGGAATCGGCATAGATTATCTTTCTGCCGCACATGAGATTTGAGTCCACATATACCGGATAGGCAGGATCTGTGACGAGAATAGTATTGTCGTTGCCGAAGATATCCACGATATTTCCGCAGTCGGCTTTTGCACCGTCGTTTATGCGTATCTCCGAGGGAGAGATATCTGCCCCGAAGCTCTTATAGTAGCCGGAAACTGCTTCACGGAGGAAGTCGTAGCCGGCACCGCTGTCCTCGTAGCCCTTGAATGTCTCCTTTACGCCCATTTCGTCGCAGCCCTTCTTCATGGCTTCGATGACTACAGGCGCAATGGGGAGAGTAACGTCGCCGATACCCATTCTTATGACATCAGCGGAAGGGTTCTTCTCCTTGAATGCGGCAATCTTCTTTGCGATATTTATAAAAAGGTAATTCTTCTCAAGTCTGAGAAAGTTTTCGTTTAACTGCGGCATACTGCATACTCCTTTGCATTTTCAATATATTCATCGCTTACGGTGCCGTCGCATATGAACTCAGCAGGGCCGGTCATAATGACAGTTCCGTCTGATTTGTAGTTGATAATGAGATCTCCGCCTCTGAGATGGATTAGGATATCCTGGTCATGGTGACATATGCCGTTGAGTACGGCTGCCACTGCGCTGGCGCAGGCTCCTGTGCCGCAGGCGAAGGTTTCGCCGCTTCCACGCTCCCAGACTCTCATGCGGAGGGTGTGGCTGTCGATGACCTGTATGAACTCGGTGTTCACACGGGCAGGGAACAGCTTGTGGTTCTCGAAATGCGGTCCCAGCTTTTCAAGGTCGAGACTGTCGATATCGTCCATAAAGAGGACTGCGTGGGGATTTCCCATAGATACGCAGGTGATATCATAAGTTTTTCCGCTGACCTCAACAGGCTGGGCAATGAATCTGTCCAGAGGACTGTCCACAGGGATATCCCTGGGCAGGAGTACAGCTTTGCCCATATCCACGGTAACAGAGCTGACCTTGCCATCTGTGACAGTAAGCGTCAGGTACTTTATACCGGAGTTGGTTTCAAGAGTTATATCAGTTTTATCGGTAAGACCTTTTTCATAAACGTATTTTCCGATACATCTTGTTGCGTTTCCGCACATCATAGCCTCAGAGCCGTCTGCATTGAAGATCCTCATGCGGAAGTCGGCTTTATCCGAGGGCATAATGAGAACAAGACCGTCAGATCCAATTCCTTTGCGGACATCGCTGAGTATCACCGAGACCTTTTCCGGATCAGTGACTGTTTCGGTAAAGCAGTTTATGTAGATGTAGTCATTGCCGATACCATGCATTTTGGTAAAATTCATATATACATCTCCCATTGTGACTCGTATGGGAGAGCAGTAACAAAAATAAACAATAACGCCGAAGGCGCAGAAAATGGGAGTCCAGAGGGATGTTATTCCTCTGGCAGAGGGTGAACGAGGGGGACAGCGTCCCCCTGAGCAGCAGTCCGGACAGCGAAGCGCTTACGGACGCCTTCACTCCTGAATTGTCTCTCGGCTTGACCGACGAATTATCTTTCCGTACAAGCCTAATATCTTTATTAGGATCAGAGCAGAATTATACCTGCCTCTGCACACTTTTCTACCATATCCTCAGGCCATACAGAGGACTGTACCTCGCCGATATGTGCCTTTTCAAGCAGAAGCATACAAAGTCTTGACTGTCCGATACCGCCGCCGATAGTCAACGGAAGAGTGCCGTCAGCTATCATCTGGTGATACTTGTACTGCATCCTGTCCTCAGCTCCGCATTCTGCAAGCTGCTTTTTAAGAGAAGTTTCGTCTACACGGATTCCCATGGATGATACCTCAAGTGCATGACCGAGTACCGAATCCCAGAAGAAGATATCGCCGTTCAGTGACCAGTCATCGTAGTCGGGAGCTCTGCCGTCATGCTTTTCTCCGCTGGCAAGCTTGCCGCCGATCTGCATGATGAATACAGTTCCGTGCTCCTTGACGATAAGATCCTCGCGCTCCTTCGGAGTTTTATCCGGATACATATTCTCAAGCTCCTGAGTGGTAATGAAGAATACCTCATCAGTTATCTTATCAGCAAGAACAGGGTATCTGTGGCTTACCTTGCGCTTTGTATAAACTACAGCCTTTACCACGTTCTTTACTGCTTCCTTCAGGTATTCGATAGTGCGCTTGTCACGGGTGATGACCTTTTCCCAGTCCCACTGGTCAACGAATATAGAGTGAACGTTGTCGGTGTCATCGTCACGGCGGATAGCGTTCATATCGGTGTAGATGCCCTCGCCGGGCTCATAGCCGTAGCGGTAGAGTGCCAGTCTCTTCCACTTTGCAAGAGACTGGACTACTTCTGCCTTTCCGTCGATCTCCTTGATATCGAAATCGACCTTTCTCTCAACGCCGTTAAGGTCATCGTTGATACCGCTGCCCTGTTTTACTATGAGGGGAGCGGAAACACGATCCAGTGTGAGCTCGATAGACAGTGCCTGCTGGAATACGTCCTTGATGTACTTGATTGCGTGCTGAGTTTCTCTCAGCGTCAGTGAGGACTTATAGCCCTCAGGGATATACAGCGATCTTGACATGGTTATCACTTTCCTTTTCTTGATATTTAACAACAGCCGGCGCCATTGACGGCTGCTGTGCTGTAACTTAATAATTGTTATCGTATGCGATATTCATAGATATCGCAAATGTTTCCGCATAAGAACCTGCGGGAACATGGAAGGTAAGAGCATCGTCAGTATATTCAAATGCCCTTTTATCTATAAAGCTGATACTTCCGGGGAGATATACATCCTTGAGCTTACGGCAGTAAGCAAAAGCACTCTCGCCTATTTTTTCGCAGCCGTTATTGAAACGCACCTCTTCGAGTGCTTCACAGTACTCAAAGGCTTCTGCTCTTACATCCGGGCAGCCGTCAATAACAGCGGTTTTCATCTTGCGGCAGTACTCAAATGCATCAGGAGCAATGTACTGTACATTTCCCGGAATATATATGCTTTCCAGCTCTGCATACTCAAATGCATCGGATTCTATACTTGTGATATTATCGGGAATTGTAAATTCCTTTTTGTCATAGTATTCATACTGGGAGCCGCGGATTACGTTTTTTCTGTCCAGCATGGTATACTCGGCGTAGGTATTGTCATAACTTATCGAGTTCCCTTGTGCGTATTTTTCAGCATATGAGCCTGAGGGAGCATGAACGGTAAGTCCGTTTATCGCCCAGAAAACACTGTCGCCTATTTTATTTACACTTTCCGGAAGATTGACATCTGAAAGTCCGCTGCAGCTCCAGAATGCTGAGCCTGCGATAGCCTCAAGGCCTTCCTCTGCCTGAACAAATTTCAGATTTGAACAGCTCCAGAATGCGGACTGCTTTATTATCTTCACAGAAGAAGGAATATATAGGGCTTCCACTACATCATTGCTCCAGAAAGCCATTTCTGCTATCTCTTCTACACCGTCGGGGATGACTACCCTCGGATCAACGCCATCATAGTCGTAAAGTACACCGTCCTTGATAATGAAACCGTTATCGTCCGGACTCTCACTTCTTTTTATACTCTCGACCTCCATTGACCTTTCAGAAGAAACATAACCTGTATCGAACTGGTACTCAGGATCATCTTCCTCGCTGCTGTAGTCTTTCTTTTCATCATATTCAGAAAGCTGGTCATCATCAGCTTCTTTGGTCTTTTCCTGCTTCTCATCAGCCGTTGTTGTTTCGACAACCGTGGCCTCTTCTTTTTTTTCACTTTCGGATGATGCTGTAAGTCCGCATGATGAAGTTGCCACAGCAAGAGATAATGCCAATACTGATAATAATATCTTTTTCATGTGTACCCCCAATGTCAATGTATTTATCTTATAGAACCAACAGTTCTCGGGAAGAGTATAACGTCACGGATATTAGCCATACCTGTTGTGTACATGATAAGTCTCTCGAATCCGAGACCGAATCCGCCGTGCGGTACTGAACCAAACTTGCGGAGATCGAGATAATCGGAGTAGAGATCCAGGTTCATATTTCTCTCCTTCATAGCAGCGATGAGCTTATCA
>JAAYBK010000156.1 GCA_012718885.1 Ruminococcus sp.
CCTGTTGGCAAAGCCCTTCGGGGAGAAGCTGCAGCGGATAAAGAAGAAATATGGGGTGTAGGATTTTTGATGCTGACAGCAGGGAACGAAATCCGTATGGAATAAACAGAATTATGAGGGCAGTAAGTCTAAGCTGACATATCATCATATGTCAGCTTTTTTGCGAAAAATGACTAAAAAGCTATTGACATAAAGGGGAAAGTGTTGTATAATGATTTACAGTGTTAAAACTTTACTAATTTAAAGCTTCACAGATTCAACGCTGTAAGCAGACAGAAACGGAGAGGAAAAAAATGGGCGCAAAAGTCGCAACATTTGTCATCCTTGCCATTTATGTAACGATAATGGTAGGGATAGGCATCTACACATCAAGACGCACAAAATCCACAGAAGATTTTATGCTCGGAGGAAGAAGCGTAGGTTCATGGCTTACAGCATTCTCCTACGGAACCACTTACTTCTCAGCAGTTGTATTCATTGGCTATGCCGGACAGTTCGGATGGCTCTACGGTATATCAACTGCATGGGTGGGCATCGGAAATGCGATCATAGGAAGTCTTATCCCGTTCTTCCTTTTAGGACGAAGAACAAGACTTATGACCAATCATCTTGGGGCAAAGACCATGCCGGAGTACTTTGAGCACAGATTTGATTCAAAGGCTCTGAAAACAGTTTCAGCAGCAATCGTATTCATCTTCCTTATCCCATACACCGCCTCGGTTTATAACGGACTTTCAAGACTGTTCGGAATGGTATTTGACCTTGGTGAAAACGGCGGTACATACATCATAATAGCAATGGCTATTCTTTCAGCAGTATACGTAACCCTTGGCGGATACAAGGCTACTGCTCTCAATGATTTCTTCCAGGGCATCATAATGCTCATAGGTATCGGAACAGTAGTTGTACTTACAGTACAGAAGAAGAACGGTATCTCCGAGGCAGTTGACGCACTCAATCTTATTGCAGATGACAAGGGCAAGACAAACACACTTGGTTCACTGTTCGGACCTGAGCCGCTGAACCTGCTGGGAGTTGTTATCCTTACCTCTCTTGGTACATGGGGACTTCCGCAGATGGTACAGAAGTTCTATGCTATAAAGGATGAGGATGCAATAAAGAAGGGCGCTATCATCTCCACATTCTTTGCTATCGTAGTTGCCGGCGGTTCATACTTCATGGGCGGATTTGTACGTCTTTACTGCACACTCAACGGCGAGGACGGAAGCGGCAGAGAGGTAATAAAGATACAGAACGGCAAGCCTGTATATGATACAATGGTTCCTGCACTTATAAAGACAGCACTTCCTAATATGCTTATCGGACTTATAGTAGTGCTTGTACTTTCAGCCTCACTTTCCACACTTTCATCACTGGTTCTCACATCCAGCTCTACACTTACAAACGACCTTATCAAGCCCAGAGTAAAGAACTTCAACGATAAGAAGCAGATGACATTCATGAGAGCATTCATTGCGGTATTCCTTGTTATCTCAGTAATAATCGCCTGCAACAAGAATGCATCTATCTCCACACTGATGTCCTACTCATGGGGAGCACTTTCCGGAGCATACCTTGGACCATTCCTTTATGGCTTATTCATGAAGAAGACAAGCCGTGCAGCTATATGGGCAAGCTTTATTACTGGTGTAGGTATCAGTGTTACACACATGATACTGTTCAGCATGAACATAAGCGCCTTCAACGACCTGAAGGCTGACATAAAGTCATGGGGATGTCCTCTGAACCTTCTTTCACCGATCAATGCCGGTGCATTTGCGATGATCGTATCACTGCTCATCGTACCGATCGTAAGCCAGTTTACAAAGGCGCCTGACCAGAAGGTAGTTGACGACGCCTTTAGCAGCCTTACAAACACTGAAGCTAAGAAAGCGTAAGACATGAAAAAGAGCCTTCTATATGCGTGATATTCATATAGCGGTATATGCCAGATACTCGGGGAAAACCTTTCTGAGGAAAGGTTCTTCCCCGAACCCCTTTCCAAAGACTTTTAATCTTATTTTTCCCCAGATAGGGCGCATGATAATAAAAAAGCCCATGTAGTTATTACATGGGTTGCGCCCTATCTGGGGAAAATTTAAAACTGAAAGTTTTAGGAAGGGAGTTTGAGGGAGAACCCTTTTTCAAAAGGGTTTCCCTCAATACCTAACATATAACTGCTATATAAGCATCACGCATAGGAAGGCTCATTTATTAACAGAAATGCAAAAAGGGAGGACGTATGTCCTCCCTTTTAATAATGATTATTTGTTTAAGTTCGATTTTATGAGCTCATTGAAATCGGTATCACCGAAAGAGAGCTGATAAGAGAAATATTTAAGTATAAGGGTAGCATCTGAACCGTCGATGGATCCGTTTCCGTCAACATCTGCACAGACCTCCTGTTCTTGTGTAAGGCCGCTTGGCTTACCATTGAGCAGATTTCCGAAGGCTCTGAGGCAGAGAGTAGCATCTGAACCGTCAACATTGCCGCTGTTGTCAATATCGCCCAGGAGACGGTCAGTTACACCTATTTTGAGTCCTGGAGCGTTGTACTCATCCGGATAGAACAGCTTGCTATCATTAGCGGTGGGCTTATAGAGCATCTGAGTTCCTCCGAGATTATCATAGATAAAATCAACAGAGTATTCACCGTTCGGAGTATCCTTTGTAACTACGGCATCATATGTTGCTAACGGATAATCGTCAGTATTCTTACCTGTAACATCGAAATAGAAGTGGTAATTTGGATCCTTGACGTTAGACTCAGTCATGGTTATCTGCGGATAGTAGACATTGAGGAAATTTTTATCCTTGTTGCCTGTAAGACTGATCTTATAGTACGCCTCAGAAGTATGATATGGCAGTGTTTCCGGCTGTTTCAGATTTGTGAGCTTTATAGCAGGATCAGTCTGCCATCTTGCGATAAGTCCGCCTATGAGTTTCTTGTCATCTCTTACATAAGTATTGACATTGAGCGTTGACTCATCATTTTTTGCGGCTGACTTGTTATAGTAGGCCTTACCGCTGTTGAGGATGATGAAATCCTCGCTTTCCTGAGCTTTGAAGTAGAGCGTAGGAGAATATCCGTCATCCTCATATGCTGATGCGGACATAGCGGATAATGAAGCGGCAGAAATAAGAACTGACGCCAGCACCGCAGTAATTTTTTTCATGTTAATGACCCCTTTCAGAGC
>JAAYBK010000157.1 GCA_012718885.1 Ruminococcus sp.
ATTTCAGTGTTCTTGTAAACATCGCCGTAAGCGTGACGAGCGATAGTGATAGGCTTTGTCCATGTAGGAATAAATGGAGTAATACCCTTTACGATGATAGGTGTACGGAAAACAGTACCGTCAAGAATAGCACGGATAGTACCATTAGGAGACTTCCACATTTCCTTGAGGTTGTACTCAGGCATACGAGCAGCATTAGGTGTGATAGTAGCACACTTTACAGCAACGCCGTACTTCTTTGTAGCCTCAGCTGAATCGATAGTTACCTGATCCTTAGTCTCCTCACGGTGCTTGAGGCCAAGGTCGTAGTATTCTGTATTAAGCTCTACATATGGCTCCAGGAGAGTTTCCTTGATCCACTGCCAGAGTATTCTTGTCATCTCATCTCCGTCCATTTCAACGAGCGGAGTTTTCATGGTTATCTTTGCCATCGGCTCATACCTCCATAGTTAGTATAGTTTTTCATTCATCGTTTACTGTCCGGAACAGCAAATATCACCTGGATATCATCCGGAACATACTTATTGATTATCTCCTCAAACACAGGAAAAATATCTTTTCTCCGATTCCCGAACATTCCGCATCCGAATGCTCCGAGAATAAGTACATCCGGCTTTTTCTCAACTGCAAGAGCTATTATTCGTTCGATCCTTCTTCGCATTATCCTTCTAATACGTCCGCCTGTCATCATAAACTTGGCAAAGGTACGATTCACTGCCGGACAGGTTATAAAGTCACACTTCAGCGGAGCTTTCAGAAGTTCGCCCTTGTCATCACGTATGACCGGAACATTCTCGGACCAGATCATCATGTCAGTATAATCCGGAAGGACATGAAGCCTGTTTTTCCGATAATATTTCTTGCAGGTCTTTATTGTATAGTACAGCAGTGAGGCTCTGCACAGACTTTCCTCCTGTGCATTGCCTCCGAGGACATAGCCTCCTCCTGCATACATTGCATTTGCAAAATTAAGTGCAGTAACACGCTTGTCCGATGCATATTTCAGGATACACTCCACAGTTGTGATCTTTTCGGTATTCTCCTCAATAGAATATGCAGTTCTGCGTGACACCTCAGAGGGTTCAGGCAGTTCATCTATGGTATAGGAACGCATTTCAGGATAATCATTCTCCTTGAAAATACGGTCGTTTTTTCGTCTTATACCTATATACGACATATGCTCCCCTCCAATGAGTTGAAACGATATATTACTTCATTGACTCTCTTGTGAAGTCAAGGAGTCCGCCTGCAAGCATGATATCCTTTGTACGTCCTGAAAGTTCGCAGAGTACAGGAATCTCAGCGCCGTTTGTCTTATCAATGACCGTAAGCTCAGACCTGCCCTCTTCAACAGCCTTTCTTACATCTGCAAGTACAAGCTGATCGCCCTGAGCTATCTTGTCGTAGTCAGCCTCGTTCACGAATGTGAGCGGAAGTATGCCTGCATTGATAAGGTTTGCTCTGTGGATACGTGCGAATGACTTAACGAGAACTGCCTTTACGCCGAGATAGAGCGGTGCAAGAGCAGCGTGCTCACGGGATGAGCCCTGTCCGTAGTTTGAACCGCCGACGATAATGCTCTTGCCCAGTGACTTAGCTCTCTCAGGGAAGCTCTCATCACATACAGCGAAGCAGTGCTGTGAGATCTTCGGGATATTTGAACGGAGAGGAAGGATCTTTGCTCCGGCAGGCATGATGTGGTCAGTTGTGATATTGTCACCGACCTTGAGCGAAACAGGAGCATCGATTGTCTCAAGAAGAGGAGTTGTCTCAGGATATGGCTTGATGTTTGGTCCGCGGAGGATCTCAATACTGTCCATCTCTGCCTCAGAAGCAGGAGGAACTACCATGTTATCATTAACTGTGAATACCTCAGGAAGCTTGAATTCAGGCATATCGCCAAGCTCTCTCGGATCTGTAAGGTAGCCTGTAAGAGCGGAAACTGCTGCCATTTCAGGAGATACAAGGTAGATCTGACCGTCCTTTGTTCCGGAACGTCCCTCGAAGTTTCTGTTGAAGGTACGAAGTGAGATACCGCCGGAGTTAGGTGACTGACCCATACCAATGCAAGGACCGCAGGCACTTTCAAGGATACGTGCGCCGGCCTCGATAAGGTCAGAGAGTGCGCCGTTCTGAGCAAGCATATTCAGAACCTGCTTGGAACCGGGAGCGATAGCAAGTGAAACACTTGGATCAACTGTCTTGCCCTTTAATATGTATGCGACCTTGAGCATATCAAGGAGTGAAGAGTTCGTACATGAACCGATACAAACCTGATCTACCTTGAGTCTGCCGATCTCCTCAACGCTCTTTACGTTGTCAGGAGAATGAGGACAGGCTGCAAGTGGAACGAGCTCGCTGAGGTTTATTGTGAGTTCCTCGTCATATGCTGCGTCAGGATCAGCTGCAAGAGGAGTCCATACCTCTTCACGCTGCTGAGCCTTGAGGAACTGCTTTGTGATCTCATCTGATGGGAATATGGAAGTTGTTGCGCCAAGCTCTGCGCCCATATTTGTTATAGTAGCTCTCTCGGGAACTGAAAGTGTCTTAACACCTTCGCCGCAGTACTCGATGACCTTGCCGACACCGCCCTTAACGGACAGTCTGCGGAGCACTTCAAGGATAACGTCCTTTGCAGCAACCCATGGACGAAGCTTGCCTGTAAGCTCTACCTTTACGACCTTGGGACAGGTGATATAGTATGCACCGCCGCCCATAGCAACAGCAACGTCAAGTCCGCCTGCGCCGATAGCGATCATACCGATACCGCCGCCTGTAGGAGTATGGCTGTCAGAACCGATGAGAGTCTTTCCGGGGATTCCGAATCTCTCAAGATGTACCTGGTGACAGATACCGTTTCCGGGACGCGAGAACCAGATACCGTGCTTCTTGGCAACACTGCCGATGAAACGGTGGTCGTCAGCATTCTCGAAGCCGTTCTGAAGTGTGTTATGGTCGATGTAAGCAACAGAGCGCTCTGTCTTTACTCTCGGTACGCCGATGGCCTCGAATTCGAGGTAAGCCATAGTACCTGTAGCGTCCTGAGTGAGAGTCTGATCGATCTTTATGCCGATCTCCTGTCCCTTGACGTACTCGCCGTCAACGAGGTGTGCTCTGAGTATTTTTTCCGTTAAAGTTAAACCCATTGAGATCATTCCTTTCAATACATAAGAATACATTATAATTCTACAACATTTTTGCTTGCTTGTCAATAATTAAACAAAGATTTAGGGCAGTTTTCGTCATAAAGGGAATATTACTCCCTTATTCCCGCAAAATCCTTGTCCGTATAGTGCCACCATTCGTTCCAGTAGGGCTCAAATCCGTGGGCGATCATTATATCTTCCAGCATTTTTGCATTTTCTGCCGCCTTCTCCGGTACATCAGTATAGTCACGATCGGCAAGCTCAGTGAAATTGTCAAAGTCCGTAGGAAGGTCAACAGGCTTGCCGTCAACGCTTACAAGTCCGATATCCACAGTATTTCCGCAGTTATGACTTGCGATACCGAGAGCGGGATCTGCCACAAAAATAGGATCCGGACAAACCTCCCAGAGCTTTTCCTGAGCGCTGAAGGGACGGTATGCGTCCCATATCAGCAGGCTGAAACCCTTGGCATTGAGCTCCTCCTGTACCTTTATCAGCTTTTTGATTGTAGCATAGCACAGAACAGCTTCGTCACTGTCGTAGATCTTCGTCTTTGTGAAATTATTGGTGCCTGCATACCTCAGATCGACGTAAAGCCCGGGAATGTAGTCCTTCATATTTACCAGCTCGATATCCTCCGGTGTCCTTGGTACGGTCGGCGGCTCTGTTACCGGCTCTGTAGTTGGTGCAGCCGTAGTCTCAGTAGTTACCGGCTCAGATGTTGTGCTCTGAACAGTAGTTGTTTCCGTGATTTCCATTCTTTTTCCTCTTCCAACGGTATGGCAGCCTGTTGTAAGCAATGACATTGCCGCAGCTGCCGCAATAAACTTTTTCATTTTATCACCACAATGAATGACCCTCCGCATGAAACAGAGGGTCTGTATGTCAGATATCGTTTTTGATAAGGTCGTCAAGCGACTCACGCTTTACTGCAAGGCGTGAATTTCCGTCTTTGACCATAACTACAGCCGGCTTCTGTAACCTGTTGTAGTTTGATGCCATCGAGTAGTTGTATGCTCCTGTAGCAAGAACGGCTATGATATCACCGCTCTCAGCGTGCTGAAGAGGCATATTCTCACCGATAAGATCTCCGCTCTCGCAGCATCTTCCGGCGATAGTCACCTTTTCACTACGCTCCTCACCTGCCTTGTTGGCAACAACAGCCTCGTATTCAGACTGATAAAGAATGTATCTGGGGTTGTCACCCATACCGCCGTCAACGGATATATATGTCCTTATGCCGGGGATCTCCTTGCGGGCGCCTACCTTATAAAGTGTTATACCGGCAGGAGCAACTATTGAACGGCCGGGCTCTATGTAGATGAAAGGCTGCTCAAGTCCGAGAGCTTCACATTCAGTCTTCACAACACCTGATACACGCTCCATGTACTGCTCAAAAGGTGCCGGATCATGGCTTTCAAGGTACTTGATACCAAAACCGCCGCCAAGGTTCAGTTCACTTACAGTATAGCCAAGTTCATCCCTTATTTTTGCAATAAAGCGAAGCATTACC
>JAAYBK010000158.1 GCA_012718885.1 Ruminococcus sp.
CATTAGCTTTGCTGTAAGCAACTCAATAGCTGCCGTTGTTGTGTAGATATTAACCTCTGTCCATTCCATTTACTATTCTCCTAACTACAGATCAACATAAGGTAAACGAGAATGTCCGCCTCATCCGCTTTTCCGTCACCGTTTATGTCTGCCGATAAAAGCTCATTCTCACTGAGAACTGAAATTCCATCCGGCAGCGTCTTCGTGCATCTGATATGGTCACCGAGAAGACCAAGATCATAAATGTCTAC
The DNA here is from genome assembly GCA_012718885.1 of Ruminococcus sp. Lineage (GTDB taxonomy): Bacteria > Bacillota > Clostridia > Oscillospirales > Ruminococcaceae > Ruminococcus. The sequence goes on from JAAYBK010000158.1 coordinate 252, forward strand.
ATTGTTGTCACCGTTAATATCGCCGGGTTTGTTCTCGTTCTGGGATGGTGTTTCTTTCATTCCTTCAAGAGGTACCCAGCCTACAATACCATCATTATTTTCAATAAGTCCGTATCCACCGCTGGTTGCGGAGATCTTTGTCACATATCCGCTCTTCAAATGCACTATCTCAAGAGCTCCCTCAGCTGGCTGTCCGTATACTACTGCCTCGTTGTCTCCGTCATAGAAATACTCAACTGAGGATGTAAGCGTCTTTATAGGCTGCGTAGAAAGAGCGATAGTAGTTGTTGTGGTAGTTGTAGTGGTAGTAGTTGTGGTGGTGGTTGTAGTTGTCGTTGTTGTTAAAGTAGCCGGACCATTGAACTTTGCAGGAGGATTCTTGCATTTAAGTGCCCAATATTCATTTCTTCCTGCAAGTGTATAATGATCTGATACAAGTCCGGCACCGTAAGCCGGATCGATCATATAGATATCACTACCGATAACTCCTTCTATATATACCCAATGATGACCGTTTACATTTACTATCACATGAGTTCCGCTGTCCATCATGTTTTTTATCTCGGAAGCAATACCTGCTTTGTTGCTGCTTGTGAAATAAGAATCCTTAATAAATGCAACAGATGGAATGATCTTGCTGATAGTTCCCCAGCTTGCTATACCGCCGCCGCTGCTGAAGCCGTTGTTTTTGGTATATGCCTTTGCAAGCACACCGGGATCAAACTGGTCCACATTTGAGATCCCCAGATTCTTCAGCGCTGATGCATCCAATGAACCGGACGCCTTTGCCATTATCGCAAGTGAAGTTACAAGGCAGCCTGAACGAGCGATGGTGGTATTTCCCATGGGGACATTCCCCCAGCGCGGATCCATCTGGCTCCATGTGTGATAATCATCCGTTGCAGAGAAGGAATACAACGGTCTGATGCTTCCTGCTGCCATGCTCACAAGCATGAGCAGCGAAATGACGACACCAATGATATCATTTTTAATTTTCGTATGCATAATTACCTCCTGATCAAACTTTAGCGGTGTTTATGCGTCTCTTTTTCTTTGTTTCCTTAAAAGCACAAAACGCTTCGATATACTCAGCAATTGCTTTGTTTTTCTGTTCATCGCTAAGTGTTACCTCTCCATATACAGCTGCATCAAAAAGACTTGCTGTATTAAATATACCTGCTCCTGAAATCTCCATTACTTTTTCTGCGACCTCGTGGGATGTGAACACACCTGAAATTCCGTAAAGCTTTGCTATTCTCCGCATTATCGCCTTAATTGTATCATTGGCATTTTTTCTGTGGCTTCTTGATAAGAAGAACTTGTGACTGATAGTTGGATATAAAATAAAGAATATAATTCCCAATATCAGTAATGCAAGAAGAATAAGTCCGGCAGTCATAAGAGTCTGAGCAAGTGAACGTTTTTCCGCCTTTGGAGCTGAATCAGCGATCGTTGGCTCAAAACCAAGCCAGCCATAACCATTGATATAAAGCTCGGGATAAGCGTGAGCGTGCTGCGGAGTAATGACATAGTTTACATCCTGATACTCGCCGGAGCCTGTGAAGGGTTCATCTACTAAAAAGCCCTCACAGTATCTCGCAGGAATACCTGCTGCTCTTGAAAGGAGTATCATTGCTGTAGCATATTCAACGCAGACTCCCCTCTTTGTCTTGAAAAGAAAGCTTATGGCATTTTCGCCTCGACTCTTAACATAGCTCAGATCGTATACAAAGCCATTAGAATAAAAGTACATTTCAATGG
>JAAYBK010000159.1 GCA_012718885.1 Ruminococcus sp.
CATACAGGGAGGCCGTCCTCATCGTACTGAGGAGTTATCATAATAACCTGTGAACCAGTGTTCTTGAACTCTGTGGATATTACCTTGTCAGCCTTTGCTGTAGATACCGCGAAGGATACAAGTGTGGGAGGTACATCTATATTCTCGAATGTACCGGACATTGAGTCCTTACCACCGATAGATCCGCAGCCAAGTTCAAGCTGAGCCTTGAATGCTCCCAGGAGGGCGGCCATAGGCTTGCCCCAGCGGCGTGGATCGTTCTGTGTTCTCTCAAAGTACTCCTGGAATGTCAGCCAGCACTTCTTATATGTACCGCCGGCAGCAACTACCTTTGCAATTGACTCGATAACTGCCAGCATTGCGCCGTGGTAAGGTGATTTATCGGAAATATCCGGATTATAGCCCCAACCCATGAGTGAGCAGGTATTTGTCTCGCCGTTGAGTACAGGGATCTTTGCAGCCATAGCCTGTGAAGGTGAGAGCTGATATGCTCCGCCGAAAGGCATGAGGACTGTGCCTGCACCGATAGTTGAGTCGAACTTCTCGATAAGTCCCTTCTGTGAGCAAACATTGAGGTTTGTGAGAAGATCTGTCCATGTATCAGCGCTGTCTGTAATATCGTACTCAGGGCGCTGTGAAGGAGCCTCGACCTCGATATCTGTATACTTGGGAGCACCATTGGAATTGAGGAACTCACGGGAAAGATCAACGATAGTATTGCCGTTCCACTCCATTTTAAGACGTGGCTCAGCAACTACATCTGCAACGAGAGTAGCTTCAAGATTTTCCTTATGAGCAAGCTCCATGAACTTGTCAACATCCTCGGGAGCAACAACTACTGCCATTCTCTCCTGAGACTCGGAAATAGCGATCTCAGTTCCGTCAAGTCCATCGTACTTCTTAGGAACTGCATTGAGGTTGATAACAAGACCGTCTGTCAGCTCACCGATAGCAACTGATACACCGCCTGCACCAAAGTCGTTGCAGCGCTTGATAAGCTTTGTTACCTCAGGATCACGGAACAGTCTCTGGAGCTTTCTCTCCTCCGGAGGATTACCCTTCTGTACCTCTGCACCGCAGGATTCCAGTGATTCGAGAGTGTGTGACTTGGATGAACCTGTAGCACCGCCGCAGCCGTCACGGCCGGTCTTTCCGCCGAGAAGTATAACAACATCTCCCGGAACAGGTCTTTCTCTTCTGATATTCTCAGCAGGTGCAGCACCGAGGACTGCGCCTATCTCCATACGCTTTGCTACATAACCCGGGTGATATACCTCAGCAACATGGCCTGTAGCAAGTCCGATCTGGTTACCGTAGGAGCTGTAGCCGTTTGCTGCACCAACAGTAATCTTTCTCTGGGGCAGCTTGCCTGCGATAGTATCCTCAACAGGAACGAGAGGATTTGCAGCACCTGTTACACGCATTGCCTGATATACATATGAACGTCCTGAAAGCGGATCGCGGATAGCTCCGCCGAGACAGGTTGCAGCGCCGCCGAAAGGCTCGATCTCAGTCGGGTGATTGTGAGTCTCGTTCTTGAACATGAGGATCCAGTCCTCAAGCTGGCCGTCGACATCCACCTTTATCTTTACAGAGCAGGCATTGATCTCCTCTGACTCGTCAAGATCAGGAAGAAGTCCGTCAGCCTTGAGCTTCTTTGCGGCAAGAGTACCTATGTCCATGAGAGTAACAGGTCTGTCCGAGCGGCCCAGTTCTTCACGTACATTGAGGTACATATCGTATGTATCTTTTATATAAGGAGTTTTTATGTCAACTTTTTCAACATTTGTAAGGAATGTGGTATGGCGGCAGTGATCTGACCAGTAGGTATCGATCATGCGGATCTCTGTGATAGTAGGATCACGGTGTTCCTCATTGCGGAAATAGTCCTGGCAGAACTTGATATCGTCATAGTCCATAGCAAGGCCGAACTTGTCCACAAAGGCGTGAAGTCCCTTGGCATTGAGCTGTGTAAAGCCCTCAAGAGCCTCAACCGTTGTAGGGATATCATAATTTGTGTCAAGTGTCTTCACTGTATCCAGTGAGGCCTCACGGCTCTCAACAGGGTTGATTATATATGCTTTCAGCTTGTTGAATTCAGCATCTGTGAGCTTGCCGGATACTATGTAAACTCTCGCATTTCTCACACGGCAGCGCTCGCCCTGGCGGAGGATCTGGATACACTGCTCACAGCTGTCAGCTCTCTGGTCGAACTGTCCGGGCAGGTACTCCACAGCGAATACACGGTCATTCTCACCTGTTCTTGGCATTTCCTTGTAAACAAGATCAACAGCAGGCTCTGAGAAAACGGTGCTTATAGCAGCGTTGAAATCCTCCTCTGAGAGCTTGTCTGCATCGTATCTGTTGAGGATACGAAGACCTGACAGGTTGAGACGGAGAGCAGTGCTTATATCGCTGAGAACTGATTTTGCCTCAACAGCGAACTCCGGCTTCTTTTCAACATAAATTCTGAATACGGACATAAAAATCTCCTTTCAAATTAAACCGGTCGGCAGACAAAGCCTGCTGCCGGACTAAAATAAAGCAATTAATCAATGTCTCCCACAGGGCGGCCGATACAGCCGTCATGGGTGTACTCTTCTATTATAACACTAATTATCTGATTACGCAAACTTTTTTCAGGATTTTTTCTAAAAATTTTTATAAGAGTGTGATCCGGTGCGTGTCCCTGGTGGAATTCAGGGCTGTTTTCACGTTCAAAAAGCACCTTTACCTCCCTGCCAACAAGACTGCGGAGGTATTTTTCCCTCATTTCATCGGCAGCTTCCGTCAGTTCCTTCCAGCGGAGGGTCTTGACGCCCTCCGGTACCTGTCCCGGCATTCGGTCGGCCACAGTCCCCTTCCGGCGGGAATAGCGGAACACATGTACCTTAGCAAAGCCTGCCCGGCTAATGAACTCAACGCTCTCACGGTGAGCCTCCTCAGATTCCTGCGGAAATCCGGCCATTATGTCAGTGGTGAACGAACAATCCGGGAAGAAACTGCGGATACGCTCCATAAGCTCAAGATATTCCGAGGAGGTATAATGCCTGTTCATAGCCTTCAGCGTTGCATCGCTGCCGCTCTGGAGGGAAAGATGGAACTGCGGACACAGCTCCGGTACTGCTGCGAGTCGCCTCAGCAGCTCATCCGTCATCATCTCTGGCTCCAATGAGCCAAGCCGCACTCGCTGTACACCCTGGATCCCGGCACATATCTCCACTGCATCAGCAAGATTAACTCCCCATTCCTGACCGTAAAATGCAAGATTGATACCTGATAGAACGATTTCCTTTATGCCGTTTTCTGCTATGCCACACACTTCCTCACGGAGCAGCTCCGGAGCCTTTGAGCGGCACCGTCCCCTTGCAAAGGGTATCATGCAATAGGAGCAAAAGCGGTCACAGCCATCCTGTATCTTCACAAATGCACGGGTATTGTCTTCAAACCGGGTGCATTTAAGAGGCTCAAAAGCATCGCCCTTGACATAGGGGCTGACTTCCACAAGCCTTGCACGGGAGCACATCTGCTCCTCAACAAGCTCAGGCAGTCGTGAACGAACCTTAGTGCCGCATATTATATCTGCCTCAGTCAGCTTTGTGGCCGCCTCCGGATTTGCCTGCGGAAAACACCCCGTCAGAGCAATAACAGCTTCCGGCAAAGCCTTCCTCGCCTTTTTCAGAGCAGAGACCACTCTGCTGTCACCGGATGAAGTGACTGTGCATGAATTGATAACAACTGCGTCAGCCTCTTCCAGTGCCTGAACTATCTCCCAGTTTTTATCACGGAAAAGCGCCTTCATGCACTCAGTTTCGTAGTGATTGACCTTGCAGCCAAACGTAATAAAATATACTTTATACATATTTCACCTTATTAACACATATGATTCGCAGAACTATCATGTTGAACCTGCACAAATTCAATATCATGTTTTTATGCACTCTCAATAATTATCTGCAATGAATAAAAAAAGCATTTTCCCCTCATTCTAATTATACTAATTTGACGAATTTATAACAAATGGCTTGACAATGGGATTTTTAAATGCTATTATATAGTTGCGGTCAGGCCAAGACCGTAAAAAGAAATAAACAAGAAAAAACACACGCACATCCACACAATCGAACAGGAGGTATTAATATGACAAAGACAACTGTTAATCTTCAGGCTATCAACGACGTTAAGGAGTTCGTTAATATCGTTATGCGCTATGACTTCGATATCGATCTCGTTTCTGGAAGATACGCTGTAGACGCAAAGTCTATCATGGGAATTTTCAGCCTCGACCTCTCAAAGCCCATTCAGCTTAACGCTCACACAGACGATGGCGAAAAGTTCCTCAAGGAAATCGATAAGTTCATCGTTAAGTAATTAAGCATGAATGCTGCGCCGAATAAGCAAGACTCTTGCGGAAAATTCAGTTTTATTTCGCACACGGCGCCCGATCAGGTAGAGAGAGCCTGATCGTAATTACGCAAATCAAAAGACTGCTGCTTGATGCGGCAGTCTTTTTTGTTTTATATTTCGTCCATTTTATTGTCCTTTGAGATCTCAGGGATATCATCCATACTTCCCTTTTTCTCATCACAGAGCTGTTCAAATTGTGGAATATACTCTTTAGGAGCATTATCCTGCTCATGGAACCGTTCATTGAAATACGGGAAGCCTTCCTGCTGCTCCAGATAGCGGTAATCACGGTTCGCCTTCAGAGTAAATGCTGCAAGCAAAACCGAAAATGCAAGAACAATGCTTGCCATTTCAAAACCTTGCATAACTGCTCCCAGGAACATATCCATATAATTTGTGCCGCCGATGATCGCTGTCAGTCCCAGATTCAGAAATGCAACAAATGGTGCTGCCAGTGCAAACTTATCGTTGTGTTTGTACACTCCGCTATAACCAAAGAAAAGTATCAGTCCCTTAAAAACAAATCCGTCCATAAACAGGAACATAGCATCCCCTGCCACCGTAAGGATCATCAGATAAGTCGCAGCAAAGATATACATTCCACAGCCGACCATATACGCAATGCCTACACGATTGCAGATCTTCTTGCACTTGTTCATAAGCATTGCATTTTTTGCCATATTTTCCAACATTCCGGCCGCCTTTCAGATCAGTCCCAATCCTTCTTGTTGAAATTATGGAGCATCTTTTTCAGCGGATTGCTGACCTGAAGCTTCTGGAAGTAATGATAGAGAACATCCTGATTGCATTTTGCGTCCGGAAGACTCTCATAGAATTTCTTGAAGCCGTCAAGATCCATGCCCACCTTTGCCTCGTTGTTCAGGTTCTTGTCAGTGAAAACAACAGCACCATAGACGGGAGTATTATCAAATCCGCCCTTCTTCATATGATGATTCACATTATCGAGATGAGTCTTGTTCTGAAGCTCAGGGTTGTACAGCTTATGAACATTAGCTCCGACCTTATGAGTAAGCTTCTTGCCCTTACCTGAGATAGTGCCGGAAATCCCCTTTGTCTCAACTACAAGAACTCCGAAGCGGCCGAAAACGAGGTGATCTATCTCTGCTGTCTTGCGGTAGAGAGGAAGGAATGCGTTGTTGATGATACGTATATTATCGTCCTTGCCAAGCTTTTTTATTGTACCCGCTACTTTTCTTTCGGCAGCTCTGCCCTTGCGCTTGCCCTTACTGAAATAGGAGAGCAATCCCCATAACGCAAGAAGAACTATAGCGGCTGCAATAACTATCAAAAAAATTTTTACATTCTTATCCATGATCTTTCCTCCTCTAAAGGTGAATATTTAAGATATTTCCTGACATAATACAATCAGACGCTCAAAGCGTCAATCCCGAATAAAGAGGTGTTCTCAATATGTGGGACAAATTAGCTCTTATCCTTCTGATAATCGGAGGGATAAACTGGGGATTAGTAGGTATCTTTGAACTTGACATGGTAGCATGGCTTTTCGGCGGCTCAGAAAGCATTATCAGCAGAACAGTCTATATTCTTGTAGCCTTATCTGCGGTATGGTGCATCTCTCTTCTCTTCCGCAGAGACGAGGAGCTCGCCTACAGTACCTCATCAGATCACCACTGACCCCTTTGACAAACCGCTCCTGTGATGCCGTGGGGCGGTTTATTTTATTCAATGCATAATGCTACATCTCCTTCGTGGAGATATAAAAACAGGGAGACCGAAGTCTCCCTTTGTTATTTATTAGTCGCTTATATAAGGGAGAAGTGCTATGTGTCTTGCTCTCTTGATAGCTACTGTCAGCTCACGCTGGTGATATGCACAAGTGCCTGTAACACGTCTTGGAAGGATCTTAGCTCTTTCAGTCATGCACTTTCTGAGCTTTGCGAGGTCCTTATAATCGATCTTCTCGATCCTGTCTGCGCAGAAGAGGCAAACCTTCTTGCGGGGCTTCTTTGCAGGGCGGGCATTTCTTTCCTTTTCCATGACTTTTCCTCCTATCATTATAAAGTAATGTTTTCAGTTAAACTGTTTCACTCAGAACGGAACATCGCCGTCGCTGAGTATCTCCTCAAAATCACTGAGGCTGCCGTAAGACATACTGTCATTAGCTGCCGGCTGCTGGGGAGCTGCCTGCTGCTGTGGAGGAGCTGAATAACCGTTATTATAGTTGTTCTGGGGAGCGCTGTAGCCTCCGTTACCGCCCTGGTAACCGCTGCCGTTTCCGCCATCATTCTTTCCGCCTACAAACTCGACATTATCCACGAGCACATCCATAGTGTAGTGTGTAACATCGGGGTGGTTTCTGTCCTGATAGTTGTTATTGCGGAGCGTACCCTCTACACCGATCATCTTACCCTTGTTGAAATAACGGGTAATGAACTCTGCGGTCTGTCTCCATGCTACACAGGTAATAAAATCAGCCTGTCTTTCGCCGCTGTTCTTATCAGTGAACTTTCTGTCAACAGCAACAGTAAATCTGCATGAAGAAACTCCGCTCTGAGTCTGTCTGAGTTCCGGATCTGCGGTAAGTCTTCCTACTAAAATAACCTTATTCATCACTGCACCTCCTTAAATAATGAAGCATTAATTATTCTACGACTGTAACCAGTGAGCGAAGAATACCGTCTGAAATGTTGAGACGTCTTGAAAGCTCAGCAGGATAATCGGGCTGTGATGTAAATGTATAGATCACATAGTAACCCTCTGTCTCGTCTTCGATAGGATATGCAAGCTTACGCTTACCCCAATCCTCGTTAACTTCAACAGCTTCGGCGTGACGCTCGATTCTCTCCTTGAACTTCTGGATGAGAGCCTTCATAGGCTCCTCGCCGTTCTTAAGGCTGAAAACAACCATTACTTCATACTTAGCGGATACCTTTGCCATGATGTACACCTCCTTCTGGATTCTGCCGGACAACCTCCTGCCGGCAAGGATATTCTGACCGTGCATTGCACGATACCTGATTATTATATCATCTTTTTCTGTGCTTGTCAAGTAAAAAGTGCAAAAAAACACATTATTTTTTTAACTCTCCTGCCGATTATATTTCTTGAACAAGAGATAGCTGACAGATGCTTTAACATATGATACTATAAATATTGATTTTTCTCTGAAGATATGTTATAATGTTATGCAATAAACAGATTTCACAAAGGAGGATCATATGAAGTATATCCAGGGAAATTACATCATTGCCTCAAAAGAGGCTATAGCCCGCAATATATACAGCTTTACAATAAGCTGCCCGGAAGTCGCTGACGTAGCCTGTCCCGGACAGTTCGTCCATATCAGGGCAAAGGGCTTCACCCTTCGCCGCCCTATTTCTATCTGCGGTATAGATAAGAACAAGGGCACTCTCCGCATCGTATTTGAGATACGTGGTGAGGGTACCGAGGAGATCGCCCGTCTCAACAAGGGTGACCTCATCGATATGCTCGCTCCCCTCGGACACGGCTTCACTGTGTCTGAAAAATTCAATAAGGTGGTACTTATCGGCGGCGGTATCGGAAATCCGCCAATGCTTCCTCTTGCTCATATATACGGCGAAAAGGCAACTGTTATCTCAGGGTTCAGAAATGCCGCCGCAGTCATTCTTCAGGATGACTTCAGCAAGGCCGGCGCAGAAACTATCCTCTGCACCGATGATGGCTCAGCCGGTATCCATGGCTTTGTCACTGAGCCGCTCAAGCAGATACTCTCAGGCAATAAGCCTGATGCTGTATACGCCTGCGGTCCTATGCCGATGCTGAAAGGCATCGCTGCTCTTTGCAAGGAAAGCGGTGTTTACTGTGAGATATCCCTCGAAGAGAGAATGGCCTGCGGCATAGGTGCCTGTCTTGGATGCGCCTGCCGCACTCAAAGAAACGATGAAGAATACTTCGCCCATGTCTGCAAGGACGGTCCGGTTTTCAATGCTGAGGAGGTGCTCTGGTAATGGCTGATCTTTCTGTAAATGTATGTGGTATCGACTTTAAGAACCCCATAATCCCCGCCTCCGGAGTATTCGGATACGGCAGAGAATACGAAGAGCTTTTCCCTCTCGATAAGCTGGGCGGAATCGCTACAAAGGGCACTACCCTTCGCCTCCGCACCGGCAATCTTGCTCCCCGTATAGCAGAAACACCTGCCGGTATGCTCAACTCAGTAGGCCTTCAGAATCCCGGCATCGACCACTTCATCAGCACTGAGCTCCCTTATCTGCTCACAAAGGATCTTGTGGTTCTTGCAAATATTGCTGGTTCAACTCCCGATGAGTGTGCAGAGGTGGCTGCAAAGCTGGACAGCACTGACGTTCACATGATAGAGCTGAATATCTCCTGCCCCAATGTCAAGCAGGGCGGAGCTGCATTCGGCACAAGCTGCGATATGGCAGGAGAGGTCACAAGAAAAGTCCGTCAGGCTACAAAAAAGCCGCTGGTGGTAAAGCTCTCCCCCAATGTCACAAGCATTACTGATATCGCAAAAGCGGTTGAAGCCGCCGGTGCTGACGCTGTTTCCCTCATAAACACCCTCCTCGGAATGAGGATAGATATAAACACACGCCGCCCGATACTCCGCAACAATGTTGGCGGTATGAGCGGTCCGGCTGTATTCCCTATCGCTGTACGCATGGTCTGGCAGGTGGCTAACGCTGTTGATATACCGGTCATCGGCATGGGAGGTGTTTCCTCCGGCCGTGATGCTATCGAGCTGATGATGGCAGGCGCTTCTGCTGTTCAGGTGGGCGCTGCTATCTTCACCGATCCATATGCGCCTGTGAAGATCGTTGAGGAAATGAACGAATTCCTTGATTCAAAGGGCATTGCATCTGTAAAGGATATCATCGGTACAGTTGCTCCGTGGTGAAGCTGAAAGCTTCGCCCTTAACGTTCTCACTCGCAAGCTCGTTCACTCTGTACAGGAAATGAACTCTGCTTTCGCTTACAGCACTATAAACAGCATGGCCGCTGCAATTATTGTAAGCTGTACTAAAAACTCATATTAAGAGGTAACCATGATAATAATGTCAGTTGATTTCGGTGACGCAAGAACAGGCATAGCAGTCTGCGGCAAAAGCGAGCTTATCGCTTCACCGGTATGTGTCATTCAGGAAAAAGACTTTGAAAAGTGCATAGAAAAAACCGCTGCCCTCGTTAAAGAGCAGCGGGCTGAGGAAGTCGTTGTGGGATATCCAAAGAATATGAACGGCACAGTCGGTGAGAGAGCTGAAAAATGCACTCTTTTCGCACAAAAGCTCCAGGAACTCACCGGCGTACCCACAAAGCTCTGGGACGAAAGAAACACCACTGTTTCCGCCCACAATGCGCTGAATGTCACTAACACAAGAGGCAAAAAGCGCAAGGCTGTTGTGGACGCCGTTGCCGCAACGATAATCCTCGAAAGCTATCTTGATTTCCGGAGGAATACCGGCACTTCTACATGAGCGCCGACTTCAGGTCGCTGAAAAGGTCTCCGGCC
>JAAYBK010000160.1 GCA_012718885.1 Ruminococcus sp.
CTCCCGAAAGAACGCATAATCGAAAAGATCTGGGGATACGAGAGCGATGTGGAATACAACAACATCGAGGTATACATATCCTTCCTCAGAAAGAAGCTCTCAGTCATATCAGCTCCCATACAGATAAAAACAGCCCGTGGTATAGGCTATTCACTTGAATAAGGAGGTGCCGGTTCAATGTTCAGGAAAGCCCAGACGAAACTGTTCGGCATAATCACCGCAGTTCTTCTTGCGCTGTTCATAGCAGTGCTCGGCTCAGTCAACATAATTATGAAAATGGTCATGGAGCGTCAGTCAAGGACTGTCCTCAAGCAGATAGCTGCCGGAGTGGAGTATGATGATACTATATCCGACTTCAACTACCTGCCTCCGGACAAATCCGAGCCGGATGACCGGGCAGAGGGTACTCCCCCTCCTTCCAAGCCAACCGGAGAACCCGGCAGTGATGCCGCTGCATCCGGAGCCTCAGACAGCGAGGAAGAAACTACCTCAGCCATTACCACCGAGACAACTACTACAACTACCACAATAGCAGAAGATACCACCGCTCCCGCCGAAACAGAACCAGACAGCGAAGAGCCAACAGAGGATTACCAGCAGGAATACGATGAGCCCTATGAGGACGATCCTACAGAGCCTCCCGTTCAGGAGCAGCCTGTAGTGACAGCTCCCCCTGCTACAACTCCGCCTGTTCAGACTAATCCGCCAACAAATCCTCCAACCACCCAAAATAAGGACAAGGCTTCTGAGAAAAAGGGTGACGACAAAAAGGGCGACGACAAAAAGGAAGATCATGGCGGAAATAACAACGACCAGAATCAATATAACTCCGGCCAGAATCAACAGCAGTATCCACAGTGGCCAGGCGACCCCAATATGTGGTGGTGGGGCTGGTGGGGCTGGGGACAGCCCTATGATCCCAACTGGAACAACTACTGGGGAGGATACTACAACGGCGATCAGCAGCAGTACAATCCTCAGATGCAGTGGGGCTGGCCCTATTACCAGTCACCAAAGCCGGAATGTGCCAAAGACGGCGACGAAAAATGTGAACCGAATGACGATGACGACTTCGGCATCAACGACGATGACACCCAAAATGAAGAGGAGGATCAGTCCGTAAATGAAGAAGGTCTCCTCCCGCTCAGTAATACCGTCAAAAACGATAAGTTCAATAACGCCAGCACGAAGCAGCTCAACAGTAAGCGTGCTGGCGCTGAGCAGGTACCAAAGAACCTCGGCTCTATCGATTTCTTCATAGTCATGGCCGATACATCCGGTAATTTCCTCGCTTCACGTAACAACGATGAGCTCAGCGAAGATACAGCTCAGAAATATATCACAAAGATCCTTGACTCCGGTACAGAAACCGGTACACTCAACAACTTCCAGTTCTACCGTCAGGACAAGGACAACGGCACTCTGCTGGTGTTCACAGACAAGACTGCCGAGCTGGATATGCTCAACAAACTCTACCGCACAACTATCGCTATAGGAATTATTTCATTCCTTGCTCTTTCCGCAGCTGCCTTCTTCCTCAGCCGCCAGGTAATCAAGCCGCTGAAGATAGCCTTTGAAAAGCAGAAGCAGTTCGTATCAGACGCAAGCCATGAGCTGAAAACTCCTGTAACAGTCATCTCCGCAAATGCTGATGTACTTGCCGGAGAGATCGGCGAGAATAAGTGGCTGACCTACATAAAGTCACAGACCGAGAGAATGAATATCCTCGTAAACGATCTGCTCCACCTCACCAGACTGGAGAATAATACCTCCACTGATTTCATTGTCACAGAGTTCGACCTCAGCAAGGCAATAGTAAATACCGCCCTGCCGTTTGAGTGTCAGGCATTCGAGACAAATAAGAATTTCGTAGTCCAGGTCGAGGAAGGCATTTCTATAAGCGGCAGCGAAAAGCATATCAAGCAGATGGCCGCTATATTCATCGACAACGCTTTGAAATACTCCAAGGACGGAGGTACAGTCAAGGTTACACTGGAAAGACTGGGCGATAAGAAGGTCTTCTCCGTATTCAATACCGGCCAGGGTATCAAGGAAGAGGATAAGGATAAGATCTTCGAGAGATTCTTCCGCAGCGACGAGTCCAGAAACCGAGCTACCGGGGGCTACGGCCTCGGCCTTGCTATCGCAAAATCTATCATCGATAAGCATAAATTCAAGGTCCATGTCGAAAATAACGAGGGCAGCAGTATCTGCTTCGTCGTTACAATGTAAATCAGACACATCAGGCGTGCTGCCTGTATAATTGCATACGCTAGCTATTGAGGGAGACCCTTTTGAAAAAGGGTCCTCCCTCAAACTCCCTCCCTAAAACTTTCAGTTTTAAATTTTCCCCCGGATAGGGCGCAACCCATGTAATAACTACATGGGCTTTTTTATTATCATGCGTCCTATCCGGGGGAAAATTAAGATTAAAAGTCTTTGGAAAGGGGTGTAGCATAGTCTTATCGTGGTAAAGAAAAAACAAAACCGAATAGGATGATAATAACGGCTTCATAATTCGTTGTCCCTTATAATTAATACGAAGAACTCCACAGGTACCTGTGGAGTTCTTTTGGATTATTACATATTACAAAGTTTATAAGTTTTGTCCCGGATTAAGAAGAAATTTTTGAATAGCAAGAGCGTCTGCTGCAGATATACCATTATTGTTCACATCTCCATTAAATAACCCTTGAGAAGAGAGCCAATAATTATCGGGATTTGAAAGAGACTGCATTATCAGTACAGCATCTGCCATATTGACTATACCATCGCAGTTGGCATCTCCTTCAATTGCGTTAACAAGATCAACACATTCAGCTTTGAGTACGGGGGCAGCAGATTCGTTGATAAATAAACCTCCGAATTTACCTGTCTCTTCCTTGATCTTCAGTGCAAAGTCGATACGCTCCTCTATCGTTATGTCACCCATTGGTATTACAGTGGCATTATATGCAGTAAAGCCAAGCTCCCTATCCTCGTAAGTATCAAGTACGATTGAAGAGCCGGGGAAAAGAGCCTCTGTCAGTTCAACGAGTTTATTGTACTCTGTAAGCTGTTCCTCAGGTGATGTCCATTTACCGGTATCATAATCATATGAGCAGAAGCAGAATTTTCCTAAGAGTTCACTATTGGTTCCGCCTTCACGGACTGAATAAAGCTCGGTACTGTAAATAAATTCTGTGATAAGTCCACTGTCATTCAGCTTTGAATACAGTGCTTTGACATCAGCCTGTGATACATTACCGTAAAGTCTGCATTCACAGTGTATATCGTCATCTGAGGACACATTACTGGTTATCCCTGTTTCCTGCATTGCATCAGAAAGCAATTCCTTGCCCTTGCCGCCGGGGAAAGTTATGTTAAGTGTATCATAGTTCTCCTTCATCAACAGTTTTACTCCGCAGAATGTCTCAGTTTCCTCCGGTATCTGGATATACAGCTTATAGTCTGAAGGATAATTCGGATCATTTTCTGAAACAGCGAATTCCGTGATGTAGGTATATCCGTCAAGGTGTTCCTGTATCACCTCATAAGAGCCAGCAGGAATATAAAGCGCAGTACCGGGCAGAGGTGCGATTGACATTGCTGATGCTACCAAAGCCATAAATCCTGTTATAAGTTTTTTCATAAAAACACTTCCTTTCAAAGATGATACGCGAGTTGAACAATATACAGATTTAAGTTTATTAAGCTCACACCTGTAATCTATAATGATTTCGACGTTCACCTATTAGTCTTTTCTAAAACTTGTTTTTCGTAGCAGTATTGAAAAAAACTTCTGAATATGCTACAATTTGTGCAGATAAACAGTTAAACTAAAGAAAGCTTGTACAATTTAACGTTTTAAGTTTGTCTGCATACTAAAACTACGATAAAAACAGAGATAAAAAGACTAATAGTAAAAGGACCTTTTTAGGAGGGATGTCATGGACAACGGTGCAAGTAGCTACCACCGTTTCCTGTCAGGTGATAAAAGCGGACTTGAGGAAATAATACGTTTCTACAGTGATAGTCTTACTTTATACATATGTACACTTGTAGGGAACATAGATGATGCAAAAGAGATAATGACAGAGACTTTTGTTGAGCTGTATGTGAAAAAACCTAAGTATTCCGGAAAAAGCACATTTAAAACATGGCTTTATTCCATAGCCAGGCATACTGCATATGATTTTCTAAAAAGCAAAAGCAAATATCAATACTTGTCTGATGAGGAATTAAACAGTCTTCCGAGCAGATGCGATCTGGAAAAAGAACTTGAATATGAAGCTGAAAAGAAAGAACTATATAAAGCGATAGATAAGCTGAAACCTGAGTACAGACAAGTTATCTATCTTATCTATATTGAGGGATTTGATAATTCTGAAACAGCCGAGATAATGAAGAAAAGTAAAAAGCAGACAAGTGAACTTCTTTATCGTGCCAAACAGTCTTTAAGAAAGATACTTGAAAAGGAAGGTGATTGTGATGAAGGATCACTATGAAAAAATTTTTGATATAGTAGTAAAAAGAGGAGAAGAAAAACTAAGGCAAACGAATATAATAAAGTCACGCTGTATCAGTGCTGCTTTTTCAATTGTCGGACTTTGTGCGGCGATCATGTTAGGGGTGGGTATCTGGAACAATAATGATATAGGTAGTCTAAGGAACAAATATACTGATGATAAAGGGATAATTTCAGAATCATCAACTGAAATGACCACTGCTTCAACTACGAATGTTCTAACTGAGGAACAATTCACTTCACAGATCACTGAAACTACAGTTGTTACAACAAAAGCACAGACCGCTACAAATGTTCCACAATCAACTTCTGTGGTAGCATCATCCAAAGAACAAATAATCAATATAACGCAAACTTCTCCCGTTGAGCTACCGACCGAAACAACAAGTTCCGCTGTTATCAGCGATATCAAGATATATAATCCGGATAAAGAGATAATAAACAGCAAATTCAGCGAAATACGCCTTGATAACGGTATTGTTTACAGACTAAAATATACTGATATAGATCCAGCAGTCATAAGTCTAAAGAAAGGAAATGATAAATTCAAATATGACGATACGAATGAAAGAATAAGGTATAGTATAGATGCTGAGATCTATGATGTATCAGTAGAAAGCTCTGAAAATATGATTGCTGTCAAGTTTGAAGGCAGCGATGAGATATACCTGTATTATGCCGATATTGATGATATATTCAGTATGGATTGGATGAATTTTAATGTGCCTTTCGGCAAATATGGAGCCGGCTATATATCGTGCGGCATTCAGCGTGTTAGTGAAGAGAAAATCGGGGGATTTCTCGAAAATATTAATTTGGATGGAAAAAATGTATTTACTGGTGAAGATATACATCTTCCGGGAAAAGTATATAAAATAAATGACATTTCTTTTGACTGTGCAGTAGCTGTAATGTATAATAACGATGGAGAATATCATCTTTTCAGAAACATATTTTATCGCCCCGATACTCTCGGACAGCTTATCAATGATATGAATCTCAAAAATGAAATGATAATAAACGGTGTTTATGTCAATGAAAACTTATATAAAATAGAGCCTATAAAAGTATGGGAACATCTCCTTTCTGATGAAAAATCCGAAAACTGCGGTCATGGAGTTGCTTCCTGTTATTACAGTATCAGCGTTGATATTCCAACACTCGGACGAAAAAATATTGCAATAAATGTATATAGCGATGGATATATATCAACAAATATAGCTGATAGCGGTGCAAAATTTAATATAGGCCCAATAAATACACAAGCGTTTATTGATTACGTTAATCAGTATGGCATTTTAATTGAAGGAAATAAACATGAAACACCGGCAGAATCGCCTTTGGAATAATTCAGGTTTATTTTCAATGAATACGATGACCATATACTTTGGTTACTTGAACAATATGAGATCACACTTAATCAAAGCAATCATACAGTAACCACTTTCCTCACAGCATTAGTTTGCTGTGGGGATTTTTCTTTTTCACAAGCTAGTAAATATTGCTAAGTAAACGTGACGCAACCGCTCTTCGTTTGTGCATGCACACAAACATTTGCTTCCCGATTATTGAAATCTTCGTTTTTTCTATTTCTCATCGGTATATATATGGAGGCATTCAGCTTTGATCTGATAACAGGGTGACGGCAGTGACGGTAAAATTGGAGGTGCATAAAAAACTGACAATACCGGCACCCGAGGTTTAAAAAACGTCTATTTACCTTTATTTGAGGCGGGTGACGGTAAGAATTAGGGTGACGGTATATGCGTTTCAGGGTGACGGTATACTCGCACACAAAAACGCCAGTTTTTGCCACGAATACAGAAATCGGGCGGTTATCCCACCTGCGGCGGTGCAAGCGGTTGTCGCGCAACGTCGAGCTAGTGTGGCGACATTGGCGTGGGGAGAAAACGGACTGACGGAGCAGTACAGGCGGCGGAGGTATGAAATGCCAGCATCGC
>JAAYBK010000161.1 GCA_012718885.1 Ruminococcus sp.
CCTTAAGGATGACTCTGCCTGCATTTTCGTACATTATTCCCCAGCCGTGGGGATTATTTCTGCTATGAGCGAAAAAAGAGTGCAGATAGTCAGATATATCGGTATTTTTTTCAGAAGTGAAGCCGAGAAGCTCGCACATTGATATCGCCGTCCCTTTCTAATGCTGATCGTAATTCGGGATAAATTATTACTTTGCTGATGCAGTGAACAATATGTCCCTGGTTTGGTTGATACTTGTTAATTTATCTTTTTCATACGAAATTACCTCAAGTGCCTTTTCGTTGCATGAGAAATACTTTTCCATATCCTCGATAACTTCAAGGCCACGCTCTGAAAGATTTGTGTCAGGCTGGAGCAAAGCTGCATTCTTATGGTCACGGACAGCCTTTTCCTGCAATTCCGGAGTAAAGTCAAAATCATGAAGTGAGAGCAGATACAGTATAAGAAGATGAGTGAATTCAAGGTCTTTTTTGTCAATACCGAGAGGAGCAGACGGGTTAATGTCAAACATTCTCAGCTCGATATGGTCAACACCGTTAGCCGCAAGATTTTCAAGAGTATTAACTCCCTTAGGCTTAAGGCGTATGGGCAGATACAGTTCACTTGCAGAATACAGTGAACCGGTCACGATATGCTTTTTGATACTGCCTGTGAAGGTCTTCAAGCTCCTGTGGTCGAGAATTGGAAGGAACTTGTTCCAGTAGCCTCTCTTACTGTTTCTCATGGATGAATACTCACTCATAATTATACCGCTATTTCCGTCTTTGTCAAGTGAAGCGTCGTAATATGGACTTGCTGCCGTAAGCATAACGAGCAGATAACTATGCACCATAAGCTGCTTATAAAGCCTGAGATAGAGAGCATCACGGAAAATACGACTATCCTCGTTATCAGTATTAAGCTCGTTTATAAATTCATCTGCGAATGAGAAGTTGAAATGTATTCCGGAAAAAAGCATGATCTTCTTGCCGTATTTCTGTTGTAAGACCTCACGGTAAGCACGTTTTGATGAATGGTCGCCTGTGAAGTCTGCGATCGGTATATCATCCTCGCTGTCAAAATGCGGCGGATTGCTGTAGAGCCAAATGTTCTCACCGTTTTGTTCAAGCACCTCACGGGCTATTTTATCAAGTCTTTCAAGTTCCTCAACGGCTTCACCGACGCTGTGACAGACAGGCGTAACAAGCTCTATCTGATTTTCGCAGAAGTCACGGGTAATATGCTCGTCATTGCCGAAAGGGTGTGGTGTCTGAGCAAGTCTGCCATGTGCATCTACACGGAGAGTTTCCCTTTCGATTCCGAATTTTCCGCTGTAATAATATTTACTTGCGATCATATTTCTCACCTTTTCATATAGCAGCATACTGCTCAATGTAGTTTATCATGGGAATGCCGTTCTTTATCCCGTCGAGCATAGTCCTTGCGGGATTTGTATGTTTTTGTGCTCTTTCGTATAACGGAGCAAGCAGAGTTTCTTCGCCCAGCCTACGCTTTTGCAGTCCTTCTGATGAAAGATCGAGTATGCGGATGAGCTGCTTTTCGATCCTGTTTTCATCGATGAAGTATGGCTGACTGCGCTTTGAAAGAAGCTTCTGAAGCTCAAGTGCGCTGAATCCGTGAGAGTAGATAACATCGTCGTTTTCCAGAATCTCTTTCAGCTCATACAGCTTTTCTTTCAGGCCTGTGTGGAATGCTGCAACTGTTAGTGCTTCAGAAAGTGGCTGGCAGCAGGAGCTCCTGTATTCGATAGTTCCTCTAAAAGTAAGGTCCTCGAATTTGAATGTCCGCAGATATTCAAGGTCGGAAATATCAGGCGTAAAGCTTATCTTCTGATAATTTTTACCGTCGAAATATTCTCCCTCAACAGATTCACTGGAGAAAAATTCATCAAGGGTAAGTGGCGTGAAATCTATGTATTTGCCGTCACGCATAGTGCAGTAAATAGACTGTGTGCCTATGTAGTCGATAAGTTCGTCAATGCTTGATACCTTCTTGCCGAACATTCCTACATTATGGGGATTGTAGCCCTGCATACTGTGCTCCCAAAGCATATTTCTCACGCAGAGAAAATCGGGATAATCTGGCAGATAGGAGTTCGCAAACAGCAGAGCTTTATATGGTTCGAGAAGTCCGAAAACATTAATAACGTCTGTGAGCTCCTCATATCTCACATCAAGCTGCACCTGTGAGGCACTTGTGAATGTTCCGAAATCAGGACGTTCACGAAAGCGCATTGCGACATCATTGATATGTTGGGGGTAAGAGTGCAGGTAGTGGTAAAGCATACGATAGCGCTCGTTCTGAATGGGCTGATTGTGGTTTATATCTGCATTGGGATTTACGCCCATACCTGTGAGAGTATAGCCGTGTTTTGCAAATTCAGCATTGAGAAAGCGACAGTATTTTTCAAATCTGTCTTTTATTTCAAATAATCCCACAGCCTTGCCGAATGATAATTCAAGATTGGAATAGCAGCAGTCAAAGGACAGTATATCACTGGTCTGATCGTGCTTTGCGGAGATTATATTTCCGTCTGCATCCCTGCCTGATTCGATAAAACCGAAGTGCCTTATGAAGCTTTCTGCGGTACTGATCGAAACGTTCTCATCAACAGGCTGTCCGTTGAGATTCACAACAGGCATTTCTATTTCAACACCGATATAGTCTGGGCGCTCTTTTATGGTAGGCGCTATATATTTATCGTATATTGCTTTTCTTATCTTCTCATTCATAGCTATCACCTCAAACATCTGTAATCGTTACCTTTTGCACATTTTTTATCCTGCGAAGTCTGCGTGATACTATCTCGTTTTCAGAAGGGACATCGAAGTTGATATCGGCAGTAAAATGTGATACGAGGGTATTCTTTTCGTCTGTCACTACATTGGCTGTATGAGTTATAATGTTGCCGTTAAGGCGTCTTATGACGTTGGAAATCTCGCCTACAAGTCCTATTCTGTCAAGGGATATAACTTCAATTCTTTTCATAATATTCCTCCTGTAAATAAAAACAGTCTGCTTCCGCAGCAGACTGTTAGCTTACAGGCAGAAAAAGCCTATTTCACAGAAAGTGCGGAGCTTGTTACCCCAAAATCTATTTTAAACATATACATCTGTATAACAATCACCTCTGTTAAAACATACTGATTTACTATGTTATATTATACCATAATTAACATAGTATGTCAATAGGAATTCTGCGAATAGGTTATTGACATTTGTTTGAAGCAGTTATATAATCATATTATAACTATAAAAATACTATGATAACAGGTGAAAGAAATGTTGAATCAGTTTTCAAGAACGCAGCTTCTCTATGGTGAAGCGGCAATAAAAAAGCTCTCGGAGTCGAGAGTTGCTGTATTTGGTATAGGTGGCGTAGGCGGATATGTATGCGAAGCTCTTGTACGGAGCGGTGTGGGACACTTCGACCTTATCGATGACGACAAGGTCTGCCTGACAAATCTCAACCGCCAGATACTCGCCACAAGAAAAACGGTTGGCAAATACAAGGCGGAGGTCATGGCAGAGCGTATGAGAGAGATAAATCCAGATGTAGACATACGAATACACAAGTGCTTTTTCCTGCCGGAAAATGCCAACGATTTTCAGTTTGATGAGTATGATTACGTTGTTGATGCAGTTGATACCGTGACTGCAAAGCTTGAATTGATAATGCGCTCGCAAAGTCTGGGAGTACCAATAATAAGCGCCATG
Organism: Ruminococcus sp.; assembly: GCA_012718885.1. Taxonomy (GTDB): domain Bacteria; phylum Bacillota; class Clostridia; order Oscillospirales; family Ruminococcaceae; genus Ruminococcus. Next base: position 3,718 of record JAAYBK010000161.1, read on the forward strand.
GGTGCAGGGAATAAGATCAATGCAGAACGGCTGAAAATCGCTGATATCTACGATACATCTGTATGTCCGCTTGCTCGTGTTATGCGTCATGAACTCAGAAAACGAGGAGTAAAGCAGCTTAAAGTTGTATATTCGGACGAGCAACCGATAAGGCCGATAGAGGATATGTCTATAAGCTGCCGAACCCATTGTATATGTCCGCCTGGTGCTCAGCACAAATGTACGGAACGTCGTGATATTCCAGGAAGTACAGCTTTTGTGCCGGCAGTCGCAGGACTGCTCATAGCGGGGGAGATAGTGAACGATCTGACAGCTATTTAAGTGAGCAGGTCTGCTGTTCCTCGTCAAAAAGCTCAGTTATACTTGGTTTATTGCCGCATATCGGACAGGTCGGCACTCTTTTCGGCAGCTTTACCTTGCGCCATTCCATCTTAAGCCCGTCAAATATGAGCATACTGCCTGTCAAAAGTTCGCCCTGACCAGTTATATACTTTACAGCTTCAAGAGCCTGCATAGAGCCGATGATGCCTGCCATTGCTCCGATAACTCCTGCTTCACGGCAGCTTGGTACTGCATCTTTCGGCGGCGGAGCTTCAAACACACAGCGGTAGCATGGACCTGCATCGGGCACATAAGTCATAAGCTGTCCCTCAAAGCGTAGAATACCTGCGTGACAGAAAGGCTTGTGTCCGAGAACGCAGGCATCGTTTATGAGAAACTTCGTGGGGAAATTGTCGGCACCGTCTATGATGAAATCATAATCTGCTACCATATCTGCGATATTTTTGCTGTTTACGTATTCGTGATATGTGATAACCTTAACGTCGGGATTCAGCGCTTTTATAGTCTCAGCTGCGGACTGTACTTTAGTTTTGGCCACATCATTCGTGGTGTGGATTATCTGCCTTTGCAGATTTGAAAGCTCCACTCTATCACAATCGGCTATACCGATAGTTCCCACACCTGCGGCTGCAAGGTACATTGCGGCCGGAGCGCCGAGACCGCCTGCGCCTATGATGAGCACCTTAGCGGCGAGGAGCTTCTTTTGCCCTCTGACTCCGATCTCTTTTAAAATGATATGTCTCGAATAGCGTTCGAGCTGATCGTCTGTTAAAGCCATTTTTAACCTCCCGAAAGGAATAATTGATATGAAAAGTATGAATGCATCGGAATTATCCGCCCTTGATATCGAAAAGGTACTTCTTCTTGACATAAGAAGCCACGAAGAGTTTAAGAATAGCGGTATAAAAGGTTCGGTAAATGTGCCATTTGATGAAATATCTACGGGACTTTCAATGCTCCCAAAGGACAAGCCAGTTTATGTCATGTGCAGAACAGGTGACCTGAGCGAAGAAGTCTCCGAGATACTGGAAGACCGTGGATATGACGTTTATAATATCGAAGGCGGTTATGCTGCATATATCGTAAGTCTTGCAGGTGCAAAGCTGTAAATGCAATTCTTACTTGTTTAATAAGTATAGCATATACACATCAGCTTTTCAATGGCATCTGATATAGATTTTTTCTATAATCTGCTATGGATTTTTAGAATTGGACAAGCTGCTTTCTGCGTGGTATAATAAAGTCACACCAAACGAAAGGAGCGGTAAAAATGAAAAACAGAATAACTTGTATGCTTGGTATGCTCCGCTCTATCGTGAGGGGGACAGACCGAATGTGCAGTACTGGACGATGTTACTAAGAAATTCAAATTTTAGCTGAAAGCATTAAGTGTATAACCTCCTAAACAATACATTTTAATGAAACGACAAGGCGGCTTCTTCTTTAACGAAGAAGCTGTTTTTTATCTGTTGATATAGATTTTTGTTATTGTTGGCAATGGATTTTTTGCATTGGACAAACTGTAAAAAACAAGTTATAATATACACATACCACACAGGAAAGGAGCTGTACAAATGGTAATAAGTAAAAGATCCATACAGCACATTTTCCGCTCAGTGCTCATTTGTACAGAGCGGATGTGGAAAGCCGGGCGATGTTGAATATCGCAATTTATAGATGACCTCCAGTTATAATATATGCCATAAAAATAGGAAAAAGGTGTTAGCGATGATAATTAAAAGTTCCATTAGCTTTCTGAGGAAGCTGCTTGAAAATGATATGTATTCCATTAGTACAGAAACAGGGAATGTAGTGTTTCATCCCGAAGCAGCTTACAAAAAAGATATCTCTGCTGATACTGAAGAAGAATAACAGATCCGCCCGGACTCTCATTTGGTTCGGGCGGATTTTTTGGAATATTGACATTTTTTGAGATATTTGATGATTGCCATAGGTAACATGAGCTTTAAACATCAATTCTATGACAAAGCTGTATCCACTTCCATATCTGCTTCAATCAACTGACAGTAGGTATACCCTTCCTCTTCATAATAATTGAATTTTCCGACAACCGTTATGTTTGTACCGATGGAAGGGTAGTCATCCGGATATGAAAAGTTACCGTCAAGAACGAACTCTATACCTTGTGAACAACATGCGGTAGCATCGCTTATCAATACAGCATAAAACTCTCTGCCGTCTGTTTCCTGAAAGTATGAAAAGGGGCCTTTAGCCTTGACCGTCTTGCCGAGATAGTTATCGCTGTTATTGACCATATCAAATACCTGAGCGTAGACCATATTAGAATCAAGCTGAGTTAGATCGATATCGATCTCTTCGCTATTGTTATCATTCTGAGCAGATAGAGCGTTATCCGATGCCTGTTCGACTGTCATAGAAGCGTGATATTCTGATACAGTTGCATCTGAAGAGGGCGCTGCGCTTCCGCATCCCGTGAGAAGAATTGTTGCTGAAATAGCAATAAACATAGTTTTTTTCATAGTTTTACCTCCATGTTATTTTCTTATTCTGCCTATAAGTGCAGATATTATCGAAAAGAGAATGAAGACAGCCAGATCAGCCGCAACAATTGTCGATCCCACCGGAGTAGAATAAAGAATAGATGCTATGATCCCGAATGCCGCACAGAGAACTGATATAACTGCCGAACAGATTATAACTGCACGGAAGCTCTTGAATACTCTCATAGCTGAAAGTGCCGGGAAGATGATGAGTGCAGATATGAGCAGTGATCCAACAAGGTTCATTGCAAGTACGATTATTAAAGCGGTAATGACGGCTATCAGCAGATTATAGGCATTTGCCCTTACACCTGC
>JAAYBK010000162.1 GCA_012718885.1 Ruminococcus sp.
CCAACGCCGGGAACAAGGAGGTCAACTGCGGCAACAGTCTTTCCGTCTGGATTCTGCTTCATGTAGAAGGACTTTATCTCCTTGGGATAGTCTGTAACGAATACAGCCTTCTTGAATACTTTTTCGGAGATGTATCTCTCGTGCTCTGTCTGAAGATCGCAGCCCCACTCTACAGGGTATACGAACTTCTCGCCGGATTCCTGGAGGAGCTTGATGGCCTCAGTGTAGGTAACTCTGCCGAACTCGTGGGAGATGAGCTCCTCAAGACGAGCCTTGAGGCCTTTCTCGAAGTGAGCATCGAAGAAAGCGATCTCGTCAGGGCATCTTTCAAGAAGCTTGCCGATAACGTATTTCAGCATATCCTCAGCTATCTCAATGACATCATCCAGCTCTGCGAAAGCTACCTCCGGCTCAATATGCCAGAATTCAGCAAGGTGCTTTGGAGTGTTGGAGTTCTCAGCACGGAAGGAAGGTCCGAATGTATAGATCTTGCCCATTGCCATTGCAGCCATTTCGCCTTCGAGCTGACCGGAAACTGAAAGGCCGGCCTTCTTGCCGAAGAAGTCGTTTGCGTAGTACTCTTCCTCGGACTTATACTCTGTAGTATAGCCGTTTGTAGTTACCTGGAACATTTCACCTGCGCCCTCACAGTCGCTTCCGGTGATAAGGGGAGTATTAACATATACATAGTTATTGCTCTGGAAAAATTCATGTAAAGCAGCAGCGAGTACGGAGCGGACTCTCCATACAGCGTTGAATGTGTTCGTTCTTCCTCTGAGGTGTGGGATAGAGCGGAGGAATTCAAGTGAGCAGCCCTTCTTCTGGAGAGGGTAGTCTGTAGGAGCATCACCGAAAACAGTGATACCCTCGGGAGTAGTATTTATCTCGACAGTATTGTTTCTGCCCTCAACGGCATTGCCTGTAACTTTTATTGAAGTGCCTACTCTGGGTTCCTTATAGTCTGAACCCTCGCCCTTTTCAACAACGACCTGAACGTTCTTGAGGGAGGTACCGTCTTTGACCTCGATGAAAGCCACACTCTTTGAGTTTCTGGATGTACGTACCCATCCGCATACAGTCACAGACTGGCCGATGTACTCCTTGGAGGTAATGATTTCCTTTACGTCGATGTGTTTCATAGTGATTCGTTCCTTTCAGATAAATAATTATTTATTCAGGACGAAGAAATACAAAAAGCTCCCGTCCTCTACAGGACGGGAGCATATTACCCGTGGTGCCACCTGAATTACCGCAAAGCGATCACTTTTGGCCGCTGTAACGTGCGGAGCACGGCTCGCTTACTTGGAGGAGAACAGGCTGTCTTTACACGATTACCTGTAATTCCTTTCAGTCTGCTGCTCGGGAGTGTTATTCGCTTCGGGACGAATGTGCGGCTCACACCTTTTCCGCACTCTCTGGTAGACGTTATCCGAGGTTACTTCTCTCTGTCATAGCATTTGTTCAGGTGTATTATATCACACTTTTTTGCGGTTGTCAATAGCTGAAAACAAATTTATACGGCTGTTTTTATATGAACAGCAGGCTCATGCCGTGGTCGCGGGCGAACTTCTCAGCTTTCTTGCGGTTGACCTGCTTCAGCACCTTGATGGTCTGTTTATGACCTTTCTTGACATCGCTTGTGGTGATATTTTCATTATCAAACTCGGCGATATTTATATCACGGAGGTTCTCACATCCGGTGAATGCGTCCTCTCTGATATCCTTTGTCTGGAAGCTGATCCTGAGTTCTGTCAGGTTCTGGCAGCCATAGAATGCCCAGCTGCATATGGTCTTGACAGTGTAGGGAATGTCTATAGAACTGAGGGAACGGCACCATGAAAATGCACTTTCACCGATAGTTGTCACGGAGTTGGATATGGTGATCTTTTTTAGGCTGTAGCACTCCGAAAAAGCGGCGTTGCCGATAGCGTCCACAGCTCCGGGGATAACGACTCTTCTCAGTCGCTTGCATGAGAAGAAAGCAAGGTCGCTGATCCTCTGTAAATAGGCTGGAAGGACTATATTCTCCAGGGAGTTGCAGCGGCCGAAAGCGCCTTTTCCTATGGTTTTCAGTGAGGAAGGCAGATTCAGCTCCTTCAGCTTCTGGCATTTCAGAAATGCATTTTCTCCGATAGATTCAAGGTTTTTCGGGAACACTACCTCCTCGAGGGCAAAGCAGTGACAGAAGGCGAATTTTTCGATGCGCTTTACGCTGTCGGAGATGACGACCTTTTTCAGTGTATCATTTCCACGGAATGCGTATTTGCCGATAGTAGTGATAGTATCGGGGATTATTATCGCTTCAGTAGTGCCGATGTATTTGACAAGAGTGCCGGTCTTACTGTTTATAGCCATGTTGTTGACATCGTCTATAACAACGTTCTCATCATTAAGAGCTTCGCTGAGCTCCTCAACTTCGTCCAGCGTTTCCTGCTTTGGAGATTTATGTTTATGAGAAGGCTTATCTTCGTGTTTCTTGCCTGATTTCTTTTCATGGGCAGGCTTTTTCTCGTCCTCGGCCTTAGCCTTTTTCTCGGTAGCATGCTCTTCCTCTGGCTTATTCTCAGCCGTCTTCTCGGGAGCAGGCTTCTCCTCAGACTTAATCTCAGCCTTCTTCTCGTGAGCAGGCTTTTCCTCGGACTTGGCCTCAGCCTTCTTTTCGTGAGCAGGCTTTTCCTTGACCTTGGTCTCAGCCTTCTTCTCGTGAGCAGGCTTTTCCTCGGACTTAGCCTCAGCCTTTTTCTCAGAGGCAGGCTTTTCCTTGACCTTGGTCTCAGCCTTCTTCTCGTGAGCAGGTTTTTCCTCGGACTTGGCCTCAGCCTTTTTCTCGTGAGCAGGCTTTTCCTCGGACTTAGCCTCAGCCTTCTTTTCGGTAGAAGGCTTTTCCTCGGCCTTGGCCTCAGCCTCCTTTTCAGGAGCAGGCTTCTCCTCGGTCTTGGTCTCAGCCTTCTTCTCGTGAGCAGGCTTTTCCTCGGTCTTGACCTCAGTCTTTTTCTCGGGAGCGGGCTTCTCCTCGGCCTTGACCTCAGTCTTTTTCTCGGGAGCAGGTTCCTCCTCAGACTTAGCCTCAGTCTTCTTTTCAGAAGCAGGCTTTTCTACGGCCTTAACCTCAGTTTTCTTTTCTGGTTCGGGAGCTTTTTCGTCAGAACGAGAGGCTTCTGCCTTTGTTTCGTCTTTTTCTGAGATAGTTGGTGCAGCTTTATGTGCTTTGACTTTTACAATTTTTGCTTTCTTTGATTTTTCGTGCTTGATCTCAGCTTCTGATCCTTCATCAGAGCTGTGCCTATTTTTTATTTTATTCACGCACAGATCACTCCAAACGTTATATATTAGCCAAAATTACAAACTAAGAAATGCTGTATAATTATAACATTTTTTTCTGAAAAAATCAATAACTTCATTAATATATTGGCAATATTTGGAAGAATATACAATGGGCGGAAGAGGACAGTGCGGAAATAAAGGGTAAACACGGCCGGGTAAAACCTGGGAGTTGTTTAAATTGCACAAATGAGCAGTGGAGCATTTCTGGCCGGTATGATCCGATAACTCTTGCAGGTATATTCATGTTTTTCTTTTTGACATTTTTGCCGTTTTGTGGTATAATAACGCTTAAATGATAAAGAAAAGCCGGAGACTGAAATTATAATAAGGAGATCCTATGAATAAATTGCTCATTACTATGCTTCTTTCCGCAGGGGCTGTAGTCCTTGCAGGCTGCGGCAGTAAGGTCTCGGATAAAAGCGAGCCGAAGCTGTCTGCTGAAGTTGCTTCCTCTATGCCGTCCGATGCTGAAAATACATCTGAACACGTTTCAACATCAGCTGTTACAACAGCAGTTACTACCACCGTTATCACTACCACCACTGTTCCACAGCCTCCGGCAGATCTGAGACTTTCCGGAATGGAAAGTGTGGAGGTTTACAGCGATATTACCCTCAGCGATTTCATCACCGACAAGAACGTTGAGCTTTCAGAAGGAGATGCACTGCTGAATACCGCAGAGCCCGGCTCATACGAGGTGGAGATAAAGTATAAGCACAACGGGCATGAATTCTCGAAGAAGCTTGAATATGTTGTTGAGGATACAACTCCGCCGCTGCTGCTCAATTCCGGCTGGGAGACTATGCACAAGGCCGGTAAAGCCTTTGACCTCAATGATTACGTGGGATTTGTGGACAATTACGACCGCAATGTGTCTCTGAGCTATACCGGAGACATAGATCCGAATACCGTAGGTGACTATCCGCTCCATGCTGTTGCAGCTGACAGCTCAGGAAATATTACTGAGTGGGATGTGACTATATCAGTTGTGGAATCAGTTCCGAAGCCGCCGGATACCAGACCGAGAGTGCCGTTTGAGGATTTTGCTGCACAGTACGGCGGCGAAGGACGCAGAGTCGGACTTGATATATCCGCCTGGCAGACAGATGTTGATTTCGATGCGCTTATCGGCGCCGGCTGCGATTTTGTAATTATGAGGGCAGGCTATTGCTACGGTGAACTGAAGATGGATGATTACTTCCGCCAGAATCTTGAACGTGCAAGGGCTTCGGGTATGGATTACAGCGTTTACTTCTATTTTACCGACAGCTCCGAGGAGGAGGTTCGTGAGCACGCACGCTGGTTAGCAGAGCAGCTTGACGGCGAGCCCACAGATCTTCCTATAGGATTCGACTGGGAGGAGTTCGGCCATTTCCAGAAATATGGCATGAATATACATGATATCAACAACCTCTATGCGGCTTTCAGGGACGAGCTGTCCAGGTACGGTTATGATACGATGCTCTACAGCAGCAGGAATTTCCTGCGGGATGTATGGGACGAAAAGACAAAGGCTCTCGGACCTGTCTGGCTGGCACACTATGTTGAAGAGACCAATTACGAAGGAGATTACTACATCTGGCAGCAGAGCAGCTGCGGACACATTGCCGGCATAAATGGAGATGTAGATATGAATGTGCTCTATGAATGATCGCATAAGTTTTTCTCCTTTTCGGAAGGATGCCGTACGCTGATTTAAAGAAGTCATAAAATTACCGGAATAAGCATGAAAGTGGTATAAAAAAGGGGAAAGGCTATGCTATAATATCCACAGGATATTGAAAAGGAGAGAAGCTATCATGCTTAAAGAAATGGGATTTTATAAGGGTATAAATCTTGGCGGCTGGCTTTCACAGTGCGATTACAGCAGCGAGCATCTTGACAGCTTTATCAATGAAAAAGACTATGCTGTTATTGCCAGCTGGGGCGCAGACCATGTCCGCATACCTTTTGATTATAACATAATCGAAAACGAAGATCGGACATACAATGAAAGCGGCTTCGCAAGAATAGACCGTGCTATCAGTTTGAGCAGGAAGAACGGCCTCAATGTAGTGCTTGACCTGCATAAGACAGCCGGTTTCTCATTTGATTATTACAGTGAGAATGAAAGTGGATTCTTTGAGAATCCTTTCCTTCAGGAGCGCTTCTACCGTCTTTGGGAAGAAGTCGCACGCCGCTACGGAAATGATCCGGAGCATATCGCATTTGAGCTCCTTAATGAAGTTACTGATATGGAGTTCATGGATACCTGGAACAGGATTGTCCGGGTATGTATAAGCAGGATAAGGGCGATCGCTCCTGAGACACTCATATTTGTAGGAAGCTGCCATAACAACAGCGCAGATATGGTTTATCTTCTTGAAGAGCCCTACGACAAGAGAGTCGTTTACAATATGCATTGCTACGAG
>JAAYBK010000014.1 GCA_012718885.1 Ruminococcus sp.
CCCTTGAGGAAATGGGACTAAGCCCCAAAAGTTCATGCCATAAGCACGGCCCCGGTCAGAATGAGATCGAGTTCCGTGAGAACGAGCCTGTTACTGCTGCTGACAATATGGCTCATTACAAGACCGTAGTTAAATCAATAGCCGCTCAGAACGGACTTTTTGCCTCATTTATGGCAAAACCCCTCCCAGATGAGCACGGCAGCGCTCTCAGCATCTCACTGAGCCTCAAAAAAGGCGGCGAGAATATCTTCACCTCCGGTCCCGACGGGATGTCGCATGAGGGAAAATGCTTTATCACCGGCCTTCTCAAGCATATCCGCGAAATTACAGCCTTTCTGAACTGCACCACCAACTCCTACAAGAGATTCGGTATCGGCTACGCTCCAAAGTTCGTGAACTGGTCGTTTGAGAATCTCGGACAGCTCATCCGTATCCCCAAGGCTGTTGGTGTCTCTCCCAGAATAGAGCTCCGCTCTGCTGACGCTGCCTGCAATCCATATGTTGCATTCAAGCTCATTCTTGCAGCCGGTATAGAGGGAATAAAACACAATGACTGCTCCCTTCTCGACAGCACCATGAAGAGCAATGCCACCGGAAGTTTTGACGCCCTGCCGGCTTCCCTCGAAGAGGCTGTTGCCATAGCAAAGGCAAGTGATTTTATCGGCAGAACGCTTTCACCTGAGATAAGAACAAACATTTTCCGTACTCTTGACACTGAGATCCAGGAGTACAACCTTGCAAAGAGCAAGGACGAATTCGAGGACAAAGCCTATTTCAAATTCGTTTAAGGTGAAGCTATGAAAAGATCAGTTATTGTTTCATCATCAGCCAGGCTTACCGGCAGTATCACCGCTATACTTCAAAGTGTGGGCTACAGCGCTGTTCATACCGCTGCCTGCGGAAACGAGCTGAGAAGGTCTCTGCACTCAGAAGCTGAGCCGGAGCTCGTTGTAATAGACTGCCCTCTGCCGGATGAATTCGGTCAGGAACTGGCGCTGAATATTTCCGAAACGACTTCTGCCGCAGTCCTTTTGATATGCGGCAGCTACATCCGGGATGACCTTGCAGAGAAGGTTTCTGATTCAGGCATTGCTGTTGTCTCAAAGCCACTCAACAGGCAAACTGTTATAAATGCTGTGCGAAATCTTTCATCTTCACGTTCAAGGATGATGGGGCTGAAAAAAGAAAACGCCGGTCTTCTTACGAAGATCGACGAAATGCGTCTCATAAACCGTGCCAAATGCACTCTTATGGAGTATCTTAAGTTTACCGAGCCTCAGGCTCACAGGTATATCGAAAAACAGGCAATGAATACCCGTCAGACCCGCCGTGAGGTGGCTCTGCGTATCCTGGCCACATATGAAAGATAAAAGCGGCAATATTTATTATTGCCGCTTTTATGTTTTATTATTCCTTATCCTCTTCTGCTGCTTCCTCAGCTTCGCCTTCAAAGTCCTCTATAGTAAGGTCATCGTAGTCGAATTCAAGGAGCTCATTGCAGTTAGGACAGTTGATAGAACCTTCATCGATCATTCCCTCGTCAAGAAGGATTGTGTCACCGCAGGTTGGGCAGGTGATCTCATAAAGCTCATCATCATCGTCATCGTCGAAGTCGTAATCGTCATCCTCATCGTCTTCTCCGTCGTCTCTCCAGTCCTCTTCGTCACAGCTATCGCAGTCACCGGAGCAATCACAGTCCTCATAGAAGTCATCTTCTACCTGACCGAGATCCTCGTCAAGGATATCGCAAAGCTCAGTAAGTTCATCGACCTGAGACTGAAGATCCTCTACATACATTACAAGCTCGGACATGACCTCTGACATCTGAACCAGTGCCTTGCCCTCCTTTGTAGAGGTATCGATATCGAGACCGTCAAGCAGTCCCTGTAAATAAGACATTTTCTCTGTAAGCTTCATAAACAGCTCCTCCTCTCAGAAATGGTATTGAAAAGAATTATGCTCTTGACATATATTCGCCTGTTCTTGTATCGATCTGGATCTTCTCACCTTCATC
>JAAYBK010000163.1 GCA_012718885.1 Ruminococcus sp.
GAAAAAGTGGACTGGCCGCCGTCAGGATTGGAGCCGCATCTACGCTCAGCTTGTGATCTACTACGGCGACAGGATCCCGGAATAACACTTATATCTTGACGATCAAATAATCATGTGCTAATATGCAAATAAGACCGACTGCTTTCACAATCGGTCTCATCATACACTTTTCTATTACACTATTTTGCGTTTACACAGAATTTGGGATTGACTCGTGGCACGCTTGCTTTTGCGCCGTTCGCTGTATTGCTGAAAAGCCAGTTCTTGCGACCGATCGCAAACGGTCGGATCGCGTTCTCTGCCCGGTTGTTGTCCGGCGGCACATTGCCGTTTTGCAGAAAAGTGTAGAAGAACGGCTTTTCATGCAGCGCATACCGCACTGCTTTCGCAAGCGCACTCTTTCCGCTGACCTGTACCGTTTCAAGCCGCGCAAAAAGCTCGTCCAGCAAAGGCTTGATCTTTACCAGACGCTCTTTGTATCGTTCATCTGCGGTCATATTAACCAGCAGACCTTCCTCATGATATATTCTGTCAAAGTATCTGACCGCTTCCGCTGCAACCGATGAGGGATGCGCTTTCTTTTCCTTCGGCAGCGCATTGACAAAATATCTCCGACAGTGGATCAGGCATCCGCAGTGTTTTACGCCCTTCACCTTATGATACCCACTGTATCCATCCCGTACCAGATAGCCGGTGAATCCTTGCAGAAATGCCTGCGCATTCTCGCCCTTTCTGGTCGGCTGGTAATCGAAAATGACGATGCTGCGGTCATTCATTTTGCCGTTGCAGTACACCCACATCTTGGAGTCGGTTGTCGCTTTTCTGCCTTCCTCATGCAGAACCTGAACCGGGTTTTCATCAGCATGGATCACAGAACTGGTTAGCAGCAGTTCATGCATTTTCTCTACGACCGGCAGGCACCATTTCTCCGCAGCGGTCAGGATCCAGTTAGACATAGTTGCTTTCAGCAGCGGGATATGCTTCGATGCCAGATCCTTTTCCTGTCGGTGCAGCGGTACTGCCTTTGCATATTTTTCATAGACGATGTGTGCCAACAGTTCAGGCGAGCAGAAGCTACCCGGAATCATCGGTTTCGGATAGTATGCCCGACGGATATTGCAGTGTTCAATCTCATCGGCGCAGTCGTTGTCATACTTCGGGTTCACGCCGCATTCCGTACATTTATAGGTGTATACGATATGACGGCGGATATGGTATTTCGCAGGGGTAAAGGCCAGCTCATCATAAGCCTTTTCCTTGCCGATCTCCTTCATCTCTGCACCACAGTTTTCGCAGATCGGGTGTTCCTCTTTGTGCTCGATCTCCTCGACAGGCAGTTTACTCATCCAGTCATCGTGTGTACGCTTTTTCTTGCGCTTATGCTCCGGAACAGTTATGGTTTCTTCGGCGGGTTTTGCAGACTGTCCCTGTTCTTCCGGAAACAGCGTAAGCTGCTGACCGTTATCCATGATAACAGAGCTTTGCTCAGTCTTGCGACCGAACACCTGTTTTTTGAGCCAAGTCAGCTGTTCCTGTACAAAGGCAAGCTCTTCTTCAAGCACGGCAATTCTTGAACGGAGCGCAGCATTTTCCTGTGCCATTGTCATGTCATTTTTTACTGAATTCAGCTCAGACATACGTAAGCGTCAAATAAACCGCGTCCCATAAGATACAAAAATATCCTCGCCGATGGCGAGGATAAACTTTATCAATTATTCCATGGCAGGAGTATCGTGCCTGCCGGATTCGAGAACAGGTCGGTCAGATACTTTTCAACGTTCATACCGTTAGCCTGTGCTGTTGAGATTATCGAGTACAAAAGAGCGCTGCATTTTGCACCACGTTCTGTATTATTGAAGAGCCAGTTCTTACGACCTATTGTAAAAGGTCTGATAGCGTTTTCGGCTCTGTTGTTATCGATGGGAACATCTCCGTCTTCAAGAAAAGTATACAGATATTTCTTTTCATTTAGCGTATATCTGACCGCGTCAACAAGCTTGTTCTTACCGCTGACCTGAAGTTCTTCAGCCCATACAAAGAAAGCATCAAGTAAAGGCTTGATTTTTACAAGACGCTGCTCATATCTCTCTTCAGCTGTAAGTTCCGTCAGCAGTTTTTCTTCATGATAGATCCTGTTGCAGAAATCTACGCCTTTAGCTGCTGCCGATGTTTCGTATGCTGATTTTTCTTTTGGCAGAGCGTTTACCCAATATCTTCTGACGTGGGTGAGACAGCTGCATCTCTTTGCCTTTTGCAGTGCATTGTATGCTGCATAACCGTCACATATAAGGAAACCATCAAATTCTCCAAGGAATCTGACTGCATTTTCACTTTTTCTTGTAGGGTGATAATCAAAAATGATATTACTGCGATCATTTATCTTTCCATTGCAGTATACCCACATTCTTGAATCGGTCGTTGCTTTTCTGCCTTCTTCATGCAACACCTGAAATACTGTTTCATCAGCATGGATGATCTTTTCTGGTAACAGCTTTTCTTTCATATTCCGCACTATTGGAGCACACCACTTCTCAGCTGCATAGCATACCCAGTTCGACATAGTTGCTTTAAGTAATGGGATGCCTTTAGATTTGAAGTCTTTCTCCTGCCTGTGCAGTGGTACTGCCTTGCCGAACTTCTCATAAATAATATGAGCGAGGAGCTCAGGAGAACAATAGCTTCCCGGTATCATAAGCTCAGGATGTTCAGCACGTCTGATATTGCATGGTTCTGTGCTTACTTCAGGAACTGTACCGCACTTGATACACTTGTATACCTTTACTATGTGACGGCGGATATGAAATTTAGCAGGAGTGTATATCAGTTCATCGTATTTATCCTCACCGATCTCCGTCATATCAGAGCCGCATTTATCACATTTAGGAGCGTCTTCTTTATGTAATACCTCTTCAACCGGCAATTCGCTCATCCATTCATCATGAGTACGCTTTTTCTTTCGCTTATGCTCGGGGACGGTAATAGTCTTATCAGTAACATGACTGTTTTTATCATCGGTCACAGGAAAGAATGAAAGCTGCATATCGCTTCCCATAATTACAGAAGTTTGCTCAGTTTTTCTTCCGAATACCTGTTTTTTCAGCCATGCAAGTTGTTCCTGCATAAGAGAAAGCCGTTCTTCAAGCACTGTAACTTTATTACGGAGCGCAGCATTTTCCTGAGCCAATGATATATCATTATTTACTGTATTCTGCTCAGACATACTGCGTTCCTCCATTTCGTTTATGATATATATATTATACCATAAAACTGCCGAAAGATCAAGAAATATCGAAGATTATTCTTAATACAATATGCTTGGTTTCCCTTCACGGATAGCTTTAGGCTGCTCTATTTTCAATCCTTCCAGCAGCCAGCGTGTCTGCTGTGGTGTTAGAAGTAGCGCTTCGGTTTCATTGCGCGGCCATTGGAATCTCCCGTTATCAAGCCGCTTATACAAAAGCAGAAATCCGTCGCCTTCCCAGAGAAGTCCTTTTATACGGTCGCAGCGTCTGCCACAGAACAAAAACAACGCCGTACTATACGGATCAAGCTGTAACTGTGCTTTTATTATCATTGCAAGTCCGTCTATTGAACGCCGCAGATCAGTATACCCTGTGACGATGTATACCTGTTTATCCAATGACAGATCATTCAGCATAGTTCATTTATTAACGCAAGCAGAGTATCTGCTGAGATATCTGCCGGAAGTGATATTTGCAAGCCATTCTTCTCAATACGAATATCTGAGTTTGGTCTTGGGACAGATACAGGTACTATTGCAGGTTCGGATTCCATAAAGTGCTCCCGAACTTTGCGAAGATGATAGTAATATGTCTTGGGACTGATACCATTCTGAGCGCAGAATGCTGTTACGGTCATACCGCTTTCCTGCTGTGCTTTGATCTGCTCACTCCATTCCTGCAGCTGTATATCTCGCTTGACTGTGGTAATAGCTGTCGTTGTCTTCATTTTCGTATTCCCCCTGTGTCTAATTCAGTCTGGTTTACTCCATAGACTATTTTAGATACTCTAATTTAGTCTTTGGACTTGCTTAGACTTTATTATACATCAGATTTCTTTTTTGAGGAATACGTCGTTTATTTGACGCTTAC
>JAAYBK010000164.1 GCA_012718885.1 Ruminococcus sp.
CGCATCTGAATATTCAACATATTCATAGTTGTTAAGACAGCCTATTTCGAAATATATCTGTTTGAAATCTATAAACGGCGAAATCGTTCCGTTATCAGTCAATTTATACACTGGCGTTTCGGGCACTTCTTCAGGAGTTTTAGTGGAAACAACGTCCTCTTTACATACTGTCATTTCAGGTGCTTCAGTACTAACAAAGCTCTCCTCGGAAAGGGTAGCTCTTTTTTCCTCGTTTTTGTTGAGGATCATCCCTGTTGCACCTATGCTTGCTACGAGAACAGAACAAGCTGCAACAGTACCGACTATATGCATCATATGGTTTGAAGATTTTATTCGTTCTGTACCGCTTACGACTTCTATATATCCATCCTCATCAGGAGTGTTCACTTCATTTTTGCCAACTGTCTTTGTTGTTGAAAAAACACTTTTTATTTTTGAATGTTTCATTTTCTTTTCCTCCTCATACTGAGCTATTCGGCGGTGTAAATCTCTGAGCATTTCTTCACGTTGTTTCATAATTAACACCCTCCATTTCAAGTTGTGATCTCAGTGACTTCTTAGCCCGATATAAAATGGATTCTGTACTGCGGACACTTTTCTTCATGACCTTTGCGGCTTCTTTATTGCTCAATCCCTCAAAGTAAATGAGCCACAACACTTGCTGATATTTTGGCTGTAGTTTACGCATAGCCCTATAAACGATGATTTGTTGTTCCTTTTTGATATAAGCATCCTCAACAGCTTCTTCATCGCTGATAAGCTCCTGAGCATTCTCAAACGGAACAGTAGGCTTTTTGGCGTTCTTTTTAAGGTAATTGAGTGCAATATTTCTTCCTATCGTGTAGAGCCATGTCTTAAATGAACACTTTTCTTTGAATTTCGGCTTCTTCGTACCGATTAAAAAGAATGTTTCTTCAGTAAGTTCCTCCGCTGTCCAGATGTTTCCGACTATACTTAACAAGTATAGCATCAGACCATCGCTGTATTCCATAAAGATCTCATCGAAACCAGATACGTCACCATTGTCACGGAAACGGCGGTAGCTACTTGCACCGTTATCCATCGACAATCTCCTTTCTGAAAGCTTTATCATGTGCTTTCACCTATTAGACAACAAAATTAAGAAAACTACGCGCGATAATTTGAATAAAAATAAAGTTTGTGCAATGTGCTGTAATTGCTATTATGATTTTATCACTCTTGAACAACGCTGTCAAGGAGAATGACTATCATATGAATGGAAAAGTACTTAGAGCCGTGCGTGATGATTGTAGAGGAGACACCCGTTGTAAAAGAAACACCGGTTTCTATGACGACAATTAAATGTCAAGGACGGAAGAATGTATCATATTGGTAGGAAGGAGCTTGGTGACCTGGCGATGTATATACATGAGGTTACTGGCAACTACTGCCGTCCTTACATGAAGAAGCCTGACGAGAAATAAACACCTATAGATCAATATATTGCCCCAATCACCTGATAGAGAACACTACCAAACAGCTGTATTTATACTTAAAGTGTCTCCCCGTTATGGGGAGGCACGGCTGTTGTTCTTGCGTTTTTTCTTATAATCGGAGCCGGTCGGATCAACAGATCCGATACTATTATAATGTTTGATGCTGATCTAATAGTAATAGTAAG